>JAOTZB010000012.1 GCA_029861625.1 Acidimicrobiia bacterium | reverse complement strand
GACGTGCACCGCGACCAGCTGATTCGGGCGGACATTCCTGCCGACCTGAAGGCTCGGATCGACGAGCAGGCCCGACGCTGACCGGACCCGACGGCGCCGGCCGACCATCTGTCACTCCGGATCGACGGTGGCCATCGAGCAGCTTTCTCCAGATCGACGAGCAAGCTACAGTCGCTCGCCGGCCGACATCGACGGGGTGACGGCCTGACAGGAGGTCCGTTCGTGATCAAGCTGGCGCTCAGTTTCGCAGTCGTGTTCCTCGTGGCGACCTTTCCCGCCACGTGGCTCATGATGTTGTTCCTCGGCAACGTAGGCATACACGTCGGCTATTGGGGAACGCTGCCGCTGGGGATTCTCGTCTCTGCCCTCCTCGGCAGCGCATCCGCCTCCACCTACTGAGCACTACCCGCACCGTGAACAAGCGGGGGGCGGGCAACGGCGGGACGCTGGGATCTCGAGCCCGCAACCGATGTCGTAGACCCTCGATGGCCGACCCATCATGCTTTTCGCGTTGACAGCCACAGATGGCTCCTGACGAGTCCACCGCGCCGGGAATCCTCGGGCTGTGGCCAGAGCCACGCACCCGACCATCACCGTGCGCCGATTCGTCACATGGTTGCCTGGGGGACGAGCCGTCGAGACGGGAGGGCGCAAGAAGTGGTCGATGTCCGGCGATGGGTACGAAGTTTCTTGGTCGATCCCACGGATCGCTTCGGCCTCCTGCTGGGCCTGCTGGTCACGACGTTTCTCGTGACCGGGCTGAGCAGTTCGGGCGAGATCCGTCTGAGCGCGGGAATCCTGAACCTGCTGTCGCTCATCGTCGGAGTCAGGAGCACCCGGATGCGTGAGAAGCATCAGGTGCTGAGTGCCCTGGTGATCATGGGTGTCACCGGCAGCATCTTGTTGTGGCTCCTGCCGTTCGACGGGATCGGCGCCGCCCTGGGCGCAACCATGCAAGTCGTCGTGCTCGGCGCCCTCACATTGGCCGTGCTCGCTCGGGTGATCAGTCATTCGCAGGTGACCGTCCAGACGATCCTCGGCGCGATCGCCGCGTATTTCCTGCTCGGTCAGATCTTCGCCTGGATCTATCTGGCGCTGTCCGGCTACGTCGACGACGCGCTGTTCTCCCCGCCCGCCACCGGTGAGCTCCCGACGTATTACAGCTACGTCGTACTGACGACGCTCGGTTTCGGCGACATCGTTCCGACGAACACGATCTCCGAGCGGGTCACGGTTGTCGAGGCGCTCACCGGCCAACTGTTCCTGGCGACGCTTGTCGCCAGGCTCGTCTCGCTCTACGCACGCCCACAGAGCTCGGATGTTCCCGTGGAGTCGTGAAAACTTGACGTCGAAGCGCCCGAACGGCGATCATCGTCGACTCCTCCGTGGTCGCACGCGGGCACTCACCACACGAAAGGTATTGCCGTGTTATTTGCAGCAGAGTTCGGGAGCGGTCAAGTCCTCTGGTCGATCTTCTGGTTCTTCCTCTTCTTCCTCTGGATCTGGCTCGTCATCTCCATTTTCGGCGACATCATCCGAAGCGATGACCTCTCCGGCGGTGCAAAGGTGTTGTGGTCGGTCGTCATCATCTTCCTGCCGTATCTGGGAATCTTCGTGTACCTCATCGCACGCGGCAACCAGATGGGCGAACGCCAGATGCAGGCTGCCCAGGCCCAGGACGACGCCATGCGTTCCTACATCCGTAACGCCGCCGGTGGCACCAGCTCGGCGGATCAGCTGGCAACACTCGCCGAACTGCATGCCAACGGCAAGATCGACGATGCCGAGTACGCGAGCGCCAAGGCAAAGGTGATCTCGGGGTAACACCCCAGACGGTGCTCCCGGTCCTCGACGACCGACACCGGAGACCTGACTTCCGGGCGGTGACAGTTGCTCTCCGAGCGCTGACACCGCCCGGCGGCCGTTTTCGGGATACCAGGGAGCCTCGGCAGCTCCCGTTGCTCGCTCGCCAGCGAATTGCCTCTCTAGGCGGACTCCATGGCGGTGGCCACCTCGGCGGCGGCCGAGATGGTGCGGTCGATGTCGGCAGCGGAGTGGGCGAGGCTGGGAAACATCACCTCATATGGGCCGGGGGCGAGCGCGACCCCGCGCTCGAGCATGCCGTGGAAGAACTGCGGATACATGCCGTTGTCGGCTGCTGCCTTCGCCTCGTCGAAGTTGGCCGGTTGACCGGTGGTGAAGAACAGGCCGACCAATGGCCCCACCCTCGGCACGATCGCAGCGGTGCCGGCGTCGTCGAACACCGACTGCAGTCCGTCGGCCAGGCGGGTGGCGATGGCCTCGAGCTCGGCGTAGGCCGCCGAGTCGAGGAGCCGGAGTTGTGCGAGCCCGGCTGCGGTGGCGAGCGGGTTCCCCGAGAGCGTGCCGGCCTGGTACACGGCGCCGAGCGGCACGATGTTGGCCATCACCGCCCGGTTCGCGCCGTAGGCGCCCACGGGTAGTCCACCACCGATCACCTTGCCGAAACACCAGATGTCGGGGGTGACGCCGAACCACTCGGTCGCCCCGCCCCGGGCCAACCGGAACCCGGTGATGACCTCGTCGAAGATCAGCAGGCTGCCCGAGCGGTCGCAGGCGGCACGCAGCTGATCGACGAAGCCCGGTTCCGGCGGAACCAGCCCCATGTTGGCCGGAACCGGCTCGACGATCAGCGCCGCGACGGTCTCGTCGAGCTCGGGGACGACGTTGTAGGGAACGACGACTGTGTCGGCGACGGCACCAGCGGTGACGCCGTCGCATCCGGACAGCCCCTGATTGGCAACGCCGCTGCCTCCTGCTGCCAGCAGCGCATCGGCGTGCCCGTGGTAGTGGCCTGCGAACTTGACGATCGTGCTGCGCCCGGTCGCGCCCCGCGCCAGGCGAATGGCCGACATCGTGGCCTCGGTCCCACTGGAGACGAGCCGTACCATCTCGAGCCCCGGCACCCTGTCGACGAGCTCTTCGGCCATCTCGATCTCGGACAGGGTCGGTGCGCCGTAGGAGGTGCCGCGCTCGGACGCGGCACGGATCGCGGCCACGACATCGGGATGCGCATGGCCGACGATGCCCGGTCCATAGCTCATCACATAGTCGATGTAGCGCCGCCCCTCGACGTCCCACACATGCGCGCCCTCGGCCCGCTCGACGATGTACGGCGTTCCGCCCACCGACCCGAACGACCGAACGGGCGAGCTCACCCCTCCCGGCATCACTCGTTGGGCTCGTTCGAATGATTCGACGTTGGTGGTGCTCATTCCGACCGAGTGTACGAGCGCGCCACTCCTCCCTCTCCCCTCTCTCCCCCCAACCACCCGTTCTGGCGGCACAACGTCACCCCCACCGTCACATGACGCGACCAGAACGGGAGGGACGGGAGGCGTGGGCGGCGATGGCGGCGACGAGGCCCTCGATCGTGTGCTCCTCCGGTTGGATGTCGACATCGAGACCCAGCTCGCGTGCGGTCGCCGCGGTGGCCGGACCGATGCACGCGACCAGTGGTGGGACTCCGTCGGGGCCGAACGCCGCCACGAAGTTCGTGACGGTCGACGGCGACGTGAACGTCACCATGTCGGCGCTCGCCACCTCGCGGCGTGCCCCGGCCGCGACCTGGACGGGAACCGTCCGGTATGCGTCGACGATCTCGACCGACCAACCAGCGGCCGCGAGCCCCTCGGGCAGGACATCGCGGGCCACTGCGGCACGCGACAACAACACGCGGGCACCATCGTGGGGCGGCGCGCCCATGGCGTCGAGGAGGCTCTCGGCCACGAACCGTTCGGGAACGAGGTCGGCGACAATGTTCGCCGCCTCCAGCGCAGCGGCTGTGGCCGGGCCGATCGCAGCGATCTTCACGCCCGCCAGCGCTCGTGCGTCGTGCAGCTCGGCAAGCGTGCGACGCACGCCGTTGGGAGACGTGAGCACCAACCACTCGTAGTCGGCCAGATCGGAGAGCGCGGCTCGCAACGCCACCCCTCCGTCGTCGGGGTCGGTGATCTCGATCGTCGGCACCTCGATCGGATCGGCGCCGAGCTCGCGGAGCCGACCGACCAGACTCGACGTCTGGGCCCCGCCGCGCGTGACGACGATCCCGGAGCCGAACAGCGGACGGTTCTCGAACCAGGCCAGGTCCTCGGCAGCCACCTCGCCCACGACAATGACCGACGGCGCCTCGGGGCCGGCGTCGGCGAGACCTGCGAGCGTCGTACGAGTGGTGTGCTGTTCGGGGCGGGTGCCCCATCGCACCGCTGTGGCTGGTGTCGATGGCGCGAGCCCGGCTGCCACGAGCCGTTCGACGGTGGCGGAGATCTGTCGACCGCCCATCATGATGACGATCGTCCCACCGGTGCGCACGATCGCATTCCAGTTCACCGGTGTGTCGCCCGTGTCGGGATCCTCGCGGCCCCTGACGACGGTGAACGACGTCGACGAGTACCGCGACGTCAGTGGGATCCCCGCATAGGCCGGGGCGGCGATGGCCGAGGTCACACCCGGCACGATCTCGAACGCCACCCCCGCGTCTCGCAAAGCCCTGGCCTCCTCGTCACCCCGAGCGAACACGAACGGATCGCCAGCTGTCAGCCGGACCACGGTGCGGTTCGACCGGCCACGGTCGATCAACACCGCATTGATGTCGTCTTGGGCCAGCGCTGACCGGCCCGGCTGTTTCCCGACGTCGACGAGCTCTGCGTCTCCGGGCGCCAGATCGAGCAGGCTCGCCCCGGCGAGACGATCGAAGACCACGACCTCGGCGCGGGCCAACAGCTCGGCTCCTCGGACGGTCAACAGCCCCGGATCACCGGGTCCGCCTCCCACGAGGTGAACGGTCACGGTCGCAGCTCGTCGGCACCGAGCAGCGCGGCGCCACCGCGGTCGACGAGCAGGGTCCGGGCGGCGCTGCGACCGACGACATCGGCATCTGCGCCGGAGCCCGTCGCGTTCAGAACCGTCCGACCGTCGAGCGACGCGAGCATCGCCGTCAGCTCGACTCGGTCGTCGACGATCATGGCGTGAGCGCCGGCCGGGAGGTCGCAATCGCCACCGAGCTCGACGAGGAATGCTCGCTCGGCATCGACTGCCCGACGAGAGACGACGTCTTCGATGAGCGACAACATGGCGCGGATCTCCCCGTCGCGTCGCCGGCACTCGACGGCGAGAGCGCCCTGCCCGACCTGTGGCAGCATCTCGTGGACCGACAGCCGGAAGATGTCGGAACGCTTGATTCCGAGCCGGTCGATCGCCGCCGCCGCCATGACGATCGCATCGAACTGACCGACCTTGGCCAGCCGGGTCCCGATGTTGCCGCGGAGCTCGACGAGATGCAGGTCGGGGCGCCGATGAGACAGCTGGGCGCGGCGGCGAACCGATCCGGTCGCGACGGTCGCGCCGTCGGGTAACGAGTCGAGCCCATGGCCGACGAGTGCGTCGCGGGGATCGCCACGCGGCGGGACCGCGGCCAGGACGAGCTCGTCGATGCTCGCACCCGGAAGGTCTTTTGCCGAGTGGACCGCGAGGTCGGCGCGACCCTCGAGCACGGCCGCCTGCACCTCTTTGACGAACACTCCCTTTCCACCCATCTGGTGGATGGGAGTGTCGACCATGCGGTCGCCGGTGGTCTCGACCACGACCGTCTCGATCTCGAGCCCCGGAACGACGGCCATGAGCGAGCCGGCGACGTGGTCGGTCTGCCATCGAGCCAGCGGGCTGCCTCTCGTGGCTGCTCGTAGCTTCATCTCGGCCGGTGCCGGCTCAGGAGAGATCGAACAGATCGCGCAGTGCTTCAGCGAGCCGGTCGCCGCGGGCCGTTCCGGCCGCATCCTTCAGACGAACGGTCGGCTCGTGCAGGAGCTTCTTCATCACACCCCGGGTGATGGCCTCGACCAGTTCGCGGTCGGCATCGCTCATGTCGCCCAACCGAGCGGCGTGACGAGCGAGCTCGGCGGTGCGGAGAGCCTCGGCGTCGTCCCGGAATGTGCTGATGAGCGGCGCGACCTCACGGGCGCTGCCGAAGAGCCGGTGCCGATCGAGCTCTTGGTCGATGAGGGTGTGCACGAGCGCGACTTCGCGCTGGCGCTCGCGGATTCCGGACTGTGCGAATTCGCGAAGATCGTCCATGTCGAGCAGCGTGACGCCGTCGATCTCGGACGCGGATGGATCGACATCGCGTGGAACGGCGATGTCGACGACGAGGAGCGGGCGGCCGTCGCGAGCCGCCATCGCCGCCGAGAGGTCGGCATGTTCGACCATGAGCATCGC
Organism: Acidimicrobiia bacterium; assembly: GCA_029861625.1. Lineage (GTDB taxonomy): Bacteria > Actinomycetota > Acidimicrobiia > Acidimicrobiales > JAHEJN01 > JAOTZB01. The sequence continues at coordinate 20,666 of JAOTZB010000012.1, read as the reverse complement.
GGCGCCGGTCGACGTGAGGACCACATCGGCGCTGACGAGCTCGTCTCCGAGATCGACGAGGCGAGCGGGCCGCCCGTTCAGCCGGGCTGCCAATGATTCGGCCTTCTCCCAGGTGCGGTTGGCCACGACGAGCTCGGCGAGCCCGGAGGAGGTGAGCGAGGCGACCATGCCCTCGCCCATGTCGCCGGCGCCGAGCACGAGGATTCGCGAACCGTTGAGCGAGCCCAGTCGCTCGGCGGCCATGGCTACCGCAGCCTGGCTCACCGACGCGACGTTTCGCGAGATGTTGGTCTCGGTCCGAGCTCGTTTCCCGACCTCGAGCGCATGCTGGAACACCGTGTTGAGCGCGGTGCCCGTGACGCCTTGATCGTGGGCGCACCCCCATGCCTGCTTGACCTGACCCTGGATCTCGTTCTCGCCGAGCACCGCCGAGTCGAGGCCACACGTCACCCGGAACAGGTGGCGAACGGCCGCCTCGTCGTAGTGCACGTAGAGGTGGTCGCCGAGCTCTTCGGGACTGACGTTCGCGAGGTCGCACAACGAATCGCGTACGTCCTGGAAGGCCCCGTGGAATCGCTCGGCCATGACGTACAGCTCGGTGCGGTTGCACGTGGAGAGCACCACCGTCTCGCTCACATTCGGGCAGGAGGCGACCGCGCCGAGCGCCTTGTCGAGGCGAGCGTCGCCGATCGCGGCCCGCTCCAGCAACTCGAGCGGCGCGGTGCGGTGATTTACGCCGATGACGACGACAGACACGCTCGCAGCCTCTCCTTGGCATCTGTGACCCGACCGTCGCGGATCAGCTCAAGCATTCCCGAATCGAGGGCTCTTTGCCAACCTGCCCCCGGCCGACGACCGGTGAGTCGGAGCTCCAGCGGGTGCAGCGGGTCGTCGACGGGCATGTCAGGAGTCCGAATCTGCGGCGTTGACCGCTTCGGTGGCATCGCGCTGTTCGTAGAACCCGAGAATCTGGAGCTCGAGCGCGAGGTCGACCTTGCGCAGATGGACCCCATCAGGCACGGTCACGACCGTCGGGGCGAAGTTCAGTATCGACCGCACGCCCGCGGCGACCAGCCGGTCGGCCACCCCCTGGGCCGCCGCCGCCGGTGTCGCGATGATGCCGATGGTCAGGTCGCCGTCGGCGAAGATCGACTCGATGTCGTCGATGTGCTGCACCTGCATACCGTGCAGAGTGGACCCGACCTTGGCGGGATCGGCATCGACGAGTGCCGTGACCGGAAACCCTCGATCGCCGAATCCGTCATAGTTGGCCAGCGCCTGACCGAGATTGCCGAGCCCGACGATGACGACGCCGAGGTCGTTCGCGAAACCGAGCTCGCGGTCTATCTGGAACAAGAGGTACTCGACCTCGTAGCCGACACCACGTGTGCCGTAGGAGCCGAGATAGGAGAGGTCCTTGCGAACCTTGGCCGCATTCACTCCGGCGAGGTCGGCAAGCTGTTCGGACGACACCGTGGTCACGCCGGACTCCTTGAGCTCGGTGAGACTGCGGTGATACACGGGCAAGCGGGCGACCGTTGCTTCAGGAATGCGCCGGCGGGGGGAAACAGGCGCCATGAGGCGAATCTACAAGCTAGTTCTCTTGTTCACAATCGATTGTGCGTCGCTTCACGAGTCACGAGGCGATTCGCTCCGGGCCGACCTCCCGACGGGACGCGCCGACGGGCGCAACGCTCACACCGAGGAACGAAGATCGCGGCGGCGAACCTTGCCGGTCGCAGTGCGGGGAATCTCGTCGACGACGCTGATCGACACCGGACACTTGTAGTGCGCGATCTGGTTCGCGCAGAACGCGATGAGATCGTCCTCTTCGACCTGCATGCCGGGCTCGGGGACCACATACGCTCGCACGGCCTCGCCGTGATGAGGGTGAGGAACGCCGATGACGGCCGCGGCAGACACGGCCGGATGACGATGCAGGATCGCCTCGACCTCACCGGGGTACACGTTGAACCCCGAGACGACGATGAGGTCCTTGACCCGGTCGACCAGGCGCAACCAGCCGTCGTCGTCCACCACGGCAAGGTCGCCGGTATGCAGCCACCCGTCGCCGTCGATCGCCCGGTTGGTCGCCTCGGCGTCGTTCCAGTAGCCGGCGAATATGTTGGGGCCCTTCGCCAGGACCTCACCCTCGTCGCCGATGTAGACGTCGTCGAAGTGCCGGTCGACGAGCCGAATCTCGACGCCGGGAAGCGGCTTGCCCACCGACCCGACCGGCGTGTCATCGGCTCCGATCGCAAGGGCGGCGCCCGACTCCGTGAGTCCGTAGCCCTCGATGAGCGACACGCCGAACGTCTCCTTCACGCGGTCGTACACATCGCGAGTGAGTGTGGCGGCGCCCGAATAGCCACGACGCAGCTCGGCCAGGGCCGAGGAGTCGACATCGGGCAGATTGGCGAGCGCAGCCCACAGCGTGGGAGGGCCGCTGATGATCGTGACCTTCTCCTCGGTCACGATCTCGAGCACCGACGCCGGATCGAATCGTTCGACCAGCACGAGCCTGGCCCCGGCCCGCAACCCGACCGCGAGCACGGCGTTGAGACCGAGGATGTGGAACAGCGGGATGGCGCACAAGACGACATCATCGGGCTGGATCGAACCGCCGGGGTTGGCGGCAATCTGGTCGAGGTTGGTGATGAGGTTTCCGTGGGTGAGCATCGCGGCCTTCGGCGACCCGGCCGTGCCCGATGTGAACAGCAGCGCCGCCACGTCGGCGTCGGCGACCTCGACGACGTCGATCGGCGGACCACCGATCTCGCCGATCGTCTGCGCGCCGTCGAGCTCCACGCCGGGCGGCACGAGGATGTGCTCCACCGAGGGAATGATGCTCCGCTCGAGCTCACGGACCGATGCGGCACCGGCGGGGCCGACGATGATCGCCCTGGCCTCGACCGACGAGATCTCGGATGCGAGCTCGGTCGCCGGGCTACGCGGGTTCAACGGCGACGCGATGAACCCGGCGCCGACGACTGCGAAGTACGCGGTGACGAACTGCACGTTCGTGCTCGCGACGATCGATATCCGGTCGCCAGGCTCGAGGCCGAGCGTGTGCAGCTCGCCGCGGAGCGCTCCGGCGGCGGCGCGCAGTTCGCCGTATGTGGTCGGCTCGCCGCGATGGGTCAACGCGACCCGGTCGGCCGGATGTTGGTCGAGCAGCGAGGCGAGATTCACGGTCGGTTACCCTAGTGGCGTCCGGCGGAGCGGTCTGGCCCGAGGCCGGACTCACTCGGCGGCGACGACCTCTTCGACCGTCGGCGGCTCGAAGCCCTCGACCCCTTCGAAGACCATGCGGTGCTGGCCGGGGTTGTCGGGATCGGGCTCGGTGTCGACGATGATCCTCTCGCCGGCGCGGAACTCCTTCCACAAGAGTCGTTCGGAGAGGGGATCCTCGACCTCCCGCTGGATGGCTCGGCGGAGCGGCCTGGCGCCCAGCGTCGGGTCGTACCCCCGGTCGGCCAGGTGCAGCTTTGCCTCGTGCGTCAGCTCGAGCCCGATGCCCTGTGCTTCGAGCTGGGTCGTGACCCGCTTGATCATGAGGTCGACGATCAATGTGACCTCGGCCTTGCTGAGCTCGTGGAAGACGATGACGTCGTCGATCCGGTTCAAGAACTCGGGCCGGAAATGCTCCTTGAGCGCGTCGTTCACCTTCTCCTTCATGCGCTCGTAGGTGACGGCCTCGTCGACCTTGGTGAAGCCGAGGTTCGCCTTCCGCAGGTCGCGTGTGCCGAGGTTCGACGTCATGATCAGCACGGTGTTGCGGAAGTCGACCGACCGGCCCTGGCTGTCGGTGAGCCGACCCTCTTCGAGGATCTGCAGCAACGTGTTGAACACGTCGGGGTGCGCCTTTTCGATCTCGTCGAACAACACGACGCTGAACGGCTTGCGCCGGACGGCTTCTGTGAGCTGGCCGCCCTCCTCGTAGCCCACGTATCCGGGAGGCGAGCCCACCAGTCGACTCACCGTGTGCTTCTCCATGTACTCCGACATGTCGAGGCTGATCAGGGACTGCTCGTCGCCGAACAAGAACTCGGCGAGCGTCTTGGCCAGCTCGGTCTTGCCGACGCCCGACGGCCCGAGGAAGATGAACGAGCCGCTGGGCCGCTTGGGGTCCTTGAGGCCGGCCCGTGTGCGACGAATGGCCTGGCTGACGGCCTTGATGGCGTCTTGTTGGCCGATCACCCGACGATGGAGCTCGTCCTCCATGCGCAGGAGCTTCGCGGTCTCCTCTTCGGTGAGCTTGTAGACCGGAATGCCGGTCCACAACGACAGGACCTCGGCGATGGCCTCCTCGTCGACCTCGTCGAAGAGGTCGACGCCGGCGGCTTTGATCTCGGCCTCCTTCGAGTCCTTCTGTGCGAGCAGCTCCTTCTCGCGGTCGCGAAGGCGACCGGCTTCTTCGAACTGCTGGGAGTCGACTGCGGTCTTCTTCTGCCGGACCACCTCGGCGATCTCGTTCTCGAGCTCCTTGTAGTCGGCCGGCGTCTCCATCCGCTTGATGCGCAGACGCGAGCCGGCTTCGTCGATGAGATCGATGGCCTTGTCGGGGAGGTGACGGTCGGAGATGTAGCGGTCGGCGAGATTGCCGGCCGCGACGAGCGCCTGATCGGTGATGGTGACCCGGTGGTGGGCCTCGTAGCGATCGCGCAAGCCCTTCAGGATCTCGATGGTATGGGCGACCGTCGGTTCCTCGACCTTGATCGGCTGGAAGCGGCGCTCGAGCGCAGCGTCCTTCTCGAGGTGCTTGCGGTACTCGTCGAGCGTGGTGGCGCCGATCGTCTGGAGCTCACCCCTGGCGAGCATGGGCTTGAGGATCGAGGCGGCGTCGATCGCACCTTCGGCGGCGCCCGCACCCACGAGCGTGTGCAGCTCGTCGATGAACAAGATGATGTCGCCGCGGGTCTTGATCTCCTTCAGGACCTTCTTGAGGCGTTCCTCGAAGTCGCCGCGGTAGCGCGACCCGGCAACCAAGGCACCGAGGTCGAGCGTGTAGAGCTGCTTGTTGGTGAGCGTCTCGGGAACGTCGTCGGCGGCGATCTTCTGCGCCAGCCCCTCGATGATCGCGGTCTTGCCGACACCGGGCTCACCGACGAGAACCGGGTTGTTCTTGGTTCGCCGTGACAGCACCTGCATGACCCGCTCGGTCTCGCGGGACCGACCGATGACCGGGTCGAGGCCCTTGTCGCGGGCGAGCTGGGTGAGGTTGCGACCGAACTGGTCGAGGACGAGCGAGCCTGACGGGCTCGCCTCTCCCCCCGCGCCACCGGATGTCGCGCCGGCCTTCTCGCCAGCGCCCTGACTGCCGGGCCCGGAGTACCCAGACAGGAGTTGGATGACCTGCTGGCGCACGCGTGACAGATCGGCGCCGAGCTTCACGAGCACCTGCGCGGCGACGCCCTCGCCCTCACGAATGAGCCCGAGCAGGATGTGCTCGGTGCCGATGTAGTTGTGGCCGAGCTGCAGTGCCTCGCGCAACGAGAGCTCGAGGACCTTCTTGGCCCGCGGGGTGAAGGGAATGTGCCCGCTCGGCGACGAGCCGCCCTGGCCGATGATCTCCTCGACCTGGTTGCGGACCGCCTCGAGGGAGATGCCGAGGGACTCGAGTGCCTTCGCGGCGACGCCCTCACCCTCGTGGATGAGCCCGAGCAGGATGTGCTCGGTGCCGATGTAGTTGTGGTTGAGGAGGCGGGCTTCCTCCTGGGCCAGGACTACGACCCGCCGTGCTCTGTCGGTGAAACGCTCGAACACCGTGCGACCTCCGCGCGGTAGAGATGTGAGGGCAGTGTATCCAGCTGGTCGCGGCCCCGGTGGGTCGTGACTCGGCCGAATCGTCGATGGAATGGAACGCTTCTGTCGGTTGTCGTGTTCCAATCCCCGATTCTGTGAACTCGGTCATACCAGTGATCTGTGTTCCCATCGGCAGGGATCGCGTCGAAACAAGAAGTTCGGCGTTGGCGGCGCGGGACCCGTATCCTCCCCGTGTGGCACCGACGAGCCCGCTGCAGGTCCTGCCCACCATGATCGACGATCTCGCGCGTGTCGAGATCGCGCTCGACCGGGCGGTCGAGACCGACTTCGCGTTCCTCGACCGTATTGCCAGGCATCTGATCGCCGCCGGTGGCAAACGGGTGAGGCCGGGATTCTGCGTCGCATCGGCCGCGACCGGGCTCGATCCGGCGGTGGCGGTGAGCGACGACGTGATCACCGGTGCCGCGGCCGTCGAGCTGGTGCACCTCGGCTCGCTGTATCACGACGACGTCATGGACGACGCGACGGTACGGCGCAACGTGACCAGCGTGAACGCCGAGTGGGGGAACCACCGCGCCATCCTCGCCGGCGACTATCTGCTCGCGCGCGCATCAGAGCTCGCGGCGTCGCTCGGCACCGAGGTCGCGGCGTTGTTGGCCACCACAATCGCCCGCCTCTGTGATGGTCAGATTCGCGAGCTCCAGGACACCCGGAACGTGGCCCGCACGCTGGAGGACTACGAGCGCTCGATCGCCGGCAAGACAGCGTCGTTGCTCGCGACTGCCTGTCGCATCGGTGGTATCAGCGGTGGTGTCGGGCGTGCTGACATCGACGCAGTCACCGAGTTCGGGCACAGCTACGGCATCGCGTTCCAGATCGTCGACGACATCCTCGATGTCACCGCCACCGAAGCCGAGCTGGGCAAGCCGGCCGGCAACGACCTCTTGGAGGGGACATTCACCTTGCCGGTGATCCTGGCGATGGAATCGGCCGATGGCGCCCAGCTCCGCGAGCTGCTCGGTACTGACCTCGACTCCGATGCTCACGGCCGGGCCCTCGTGCTCATTCGCGCCAGCGGCGGTGTCGAGGCGGCGCGCGACCACGCCCGGGCATGGGCCGACAAGGCCGCAGCCGCGCTCACCTCACTGCCCGACACGCTCGGTACCCATGCGCTCCAGGCCGCTGCCGGCCATCTGGTCGAACGCGCCGCGCTGCCGAGCTAGGCCCGAGCCGGCTGCTATTCGTTGCCGATGACGGCGTCGTCGACGGCGCCCGAGGATGCGCCGAGCTGGGATCGGGCGCGGATGCGGTCGTGGAACGCCAGCACCTGGTGGTTGAACGTGGCCGCGTTCACGACCATGAAGCCGTGGGCGGCTCCGGGGACGATGCGCAGCTCGGCGTCGGGGATGCGCTCGACGAGCTCCTCGGCATCGGCGACAGGGGTGAGGATGTCCTGGCTGCCGGTGATGGCCAGCGTTGGCGCCGCGATGGACTCGAGGTTCTCCTGCACGAGCGGGCTCACACCGAGAATGGCCTGCATCTGGGCGCGGATTCCTCGGGCCGGCGCCCGCACCGCGAGCGGCAGCATGAACGGCGCCAACGGCAGGAGCCGCTTGACATGGCGGGCGCCCAACACCCACCTGATGTTCTCGCGCGCGAACTGGTAGCTGCCCTTCTGGTCGAGCAGATCGATCCAGTCCTGGAGCAGCTTGCGGCGCCACGGCGTGACCCGGCATGCCGTGCACGCGAGCACGAGCGAACGGACCCGTTCGGGATACTTGACTGCGATGATCTGGGAGATGGCCCCGCCCATCGATCCACCGACCAGATGGGCCGAGTCGATGCCTTCGGCGTCGAGGACAGCGATCATGTCGTCGGCCATGGTCTCGAGCTCGTAGGGTCCGACCGGCTTGTCGGACAGACCGACCCCGCGGTTGTCGGGCGAGACGCAGAGGTAGCGGCTCCCCAGCGCGCCCCGCTGCCGGATCCAGCCCCATCGATCGATCCCGAGACCCATCACCAACAAGAGCGGCTCTCCGGCGCGGTGGCCGAACGTGTCGTAGGAGATGCGGGTGCCGTCGGCCGTCACGACGCGTGCCATCAGCGACTGTCCTCCCGAGTCGAGACACTGGAGCCGGGCACGGGAGCAAGATCCATGTAGTGGTGATCGCCCCAGTCGTACACGTCGTCGACGACCATGAACGTCGACGCGCTGGGCAAGAAGCCGAGGCGACCACCAGCTCGCGAACCATCGGCCAGGCGACCGCGCGTCAAGAGCTCGAGGGTGTGGTCGGGAAGCGGGCTTCCGGCCCATTCGGTGAAGATCCGCACGAACCGAAGCGTCGGGCCCAGTACGGGGAGCGGCATCCGCCCACCGACACGAAGCGCCTCGTACACCGTCACCGAACCCTCGCCGACGAGGTTCAGCGCCTCGTCGAGACCGAGTTCGAGCCCGGCGACGAGCGCACGAGCCACATCGTCGACGTGGATGAGGCTGAACGGGTGGCCCGGCGGCATCGGCACGGGCACGACGGGCAGGCGGAGGTACCGGGCGAACGGCGATGGCATGTGGGCACCCGATATCGGAGCTGCCCGCAGGCGGAACACCGACGCGCCCAGATCGGCGGCCGCGGCGAGCGCGATGTCCTCGACCGACGACAACATGTGCCCGAAACGTGAGGACGGCAGGGTCGGGCTGGCCTCGTTCGGCACCGGATCGGCGTCGCGTCCCCGACCGTAGATCTCGATTCCCGACCGCACCGCGACGCGTTCGATGCCACCCGCGTCACGGAGGAGGTCGAAGATCACGCCGGTACCCGTCTCGGTGCGCTCGCGAGCCTGTTCGGGGGTCGAGCGGGAATGGGGTTCGTAGACGCCGAGATGCACGAGGGCGGTGGGGGCGAAGTCGTCGATCACGGCCCTGATGCCTTCGAGATCGGTCGGCTCGAGGTAGTGGAACTCGGCTCGGCGGAGGAGCCGCCGCGGTGGCTCACGGTCGATCCCGGCAATGGCGTCGACTGTCGGCGATGCTTCGAGCAGGCGAGCGACGCGCGTGCCGATCTCACCGCCGATACCTGTGACGAGAACCCGCATCAGTCGACGTCCTCTCCCTGGTCGTTGTCGACAGAGCCACCCGAGGGTGCACCAGTTTGTTCAGGTCGAAGCGTCGGGAACAAGATCACGTCGCGGATGGTCGTGACGTCGGCGAGCAACATGACCAGCCGGTCGATACCGATCCCTATGCCGCCCGTGGGTGGCAGGCCGTAGTCGAGAGCTCGCAGATAGTCCTCGTCGACCACCATCGCCTCGTCGTCGCCGGCGGCCTTCTGGGTGGCCTGCTCGTCGAATCGGGCGCGTTGTTCGACTGCGTCGGTGAGCTCGGTGAAGCCGTTGCACAGCTCGCGCCCCGCGATGATGGCCTCGAATCGTTCGGTCATCCCCGGCGTCGAGCGGTGGTCGCGTGCGAGCGGCGACACCTCCTTGGGGTACTCGGTGACGAAGATCGGACCCCACAGGTGGGGCTCGGTCGTCTTCTCGTAGATCTCCAGCAGGATCTTGCCGGCGCCGTGGGCGTCGTCGACCGGCACGCCGAGCTCGGCCGCGACGTCGCGGAGCCGATCGAGGCCGTCCTCGAGCGACACCTGGACCCCGGTGCGTTCCGCGACGAGCTCGGGCAGCGTCGCGCGCCGCCACGGGGTGGCGAGATCGACGTCTCGGCCGTCATAGGTCACCGTGGTGCTCCCGGTCAGCTCGACGGCCAGGTGGGCGATCAGCTCCTCGACCAGGACCATGATGTCGTCCCAGTCGGCGTAGGCCTGATAGGCCTCGAGCATCGTGAACTCGGGGTTGTGCCGTGTCGACAGTCCCTCGTTCCGGAAGACGCGTGCGATCTCGAAGACCCGCTCGAACCCGGCGACGGTGAGTCGCTTCAGGTACAGCTCGGGTGCGATCCGCAGGAAGAGCTCCTGATCGAGCGCATTGTGGTGGGTCGAGAACGGTCGGGCCAGGGCGCCGCCGGGGATGGGGTGGAAGACCGGTGTCTCGACCTCGAGGAAGTCCCGCTCCTCGAGCCAGCGCCTGGTGAGCGACAGCAGGCGGCTGCGCAGCACGAACGTGTCGCGTGCGTCGGGCGTGACCCACAGGTCGACGTAACGCTGCCGGTACCGGGTGTCGGGATCGGTGATCCCCTTCCATTTGTCGGGGAAGGGCCGACGGGTCCGGGCCAGCGAGGTCCACTCGTCGACTCGCACCGACAGCTCGCCGCGCCGGGTCTTCATGACCTCGCCGCGCACGCCGATCCAGTCTCCGATCGACCGGCCGGTGAAATCGTCGAACTGGGGTGTGGTCTTCTGGGGAGCGAAGAGCTGCACCCGACCGGTGCTGTCGGCCAGCGTGGCGAAGGCGAGCTTGCCCTGCACGCGGCGCAGCATGAGACGACCGGCGATCGAGACGACAGTGCCGGTCTCGCTCCCGTCGTCGATGCCGTCGAACGCATCGTGGAGCGCCGCGGCAGTGGAATCGGTCTCGTACCGGTAGGGCTGTCCATCGGCGTCGCCGCCGCCCACGAAGGCGCCTCCGGTCATCGGTTCTGCTCGTAGACGATGCGCAGGCCGTGCAGCGTGAGCCACGGCTCGACGTGTTGGATCTCCTCGGAATGCGGTGCGATGAGCGGGGCGAGACCACCGGTTCCGACGACGCTGCAGTCGCCCATCTCGGCCTGGAAACGACGGGCCAGCGCATCGACCTGGCCGGCGTAGCCGTAGAGCGCCCCCGACTGGAGCGACTCCATGGTGCTCTTGCCGATGACACTCCTCGGCTCGACCAGTTCGATCGCCCGCAATGCGGCTGCTCGATCGAACAGCGCATCGAGGCTGATCTCGACACCCGGCGAGATGGCACCACCCAGGTACTCGCCGGCGGCGGATATGGCGTCGAGCGTGGTGCCGGTGCCGAAGTCGATCACGATCGTCGGGCCGCCGTAGAGGTCGTACGCGCCCATGGCGTTGGCGATCCGGTCGGCGCCGACCTCCTTGGGGTTGTCGTAGAGCACGGGCATCCCGGTCTTGACGCCGGGGCCGAGCACGAGGGGCGCAAGGCTGAAGTAGCGCTCCGACATCGCCCGGAGGCTGGTCGTGACCCGCGGAACGCCCGACGAGATCGCAACTCCCGACACGTCGTCCCAGTCCCAGTCGGCGAAGTCCAGGAAACCCTGCAACATCACGGCGAGCTCGTCCTCGGTGCGGTCGGCCACGGTAGCGATGCGCCAGTGCTCGACGAGGCCCGCGCTGGCGCCCTCGGCCTTCGAGGGCTGCTCGTAGAGCCCGATGACGGTGTGGGTGTTTCCGACGTCGATCGCCAACAACACGAGGAGGACTACCTTTCGACCCGGCGACGGGAACTGTTCACTGTGCCGACCCGGACGCTGCGATGTCGAGCCCGATGTCGAGTACCGGCGCCGAGTTCGTGAGTGCGCCGCTCGACAACAGATCGACGCCCGTGGCCGCGTAGTCGGCGACCGTCTCGATGGTGATGCCGCCCGAGGCCTCGAGTAGCGGGCGCCTCGATCCGCCGGCCGCGAGCTCGTCGGCGGTCACGACGCACCCGCGGACCTCGTCGGGGGTCATGTTGTCGAGCAGGACGAGGTCGGCGCCGGCCCCGATGGCCTCGACGAGCTGATCGAGCCGGTCGCACTCGACCTGCACGGTTCGCGCCGGCCACCGAGCGCGGGCGGCGGCGACCGCGGCAGCGATGGTCGTTCCCGTCAGGTGATTGTCCTTCAACATCACCCAGTCGGAGAGATTGCCGCGGTGGTTGTACCCCCCACCTGCTCGTACCGCTGCCTTCTCGAGGCTCCGCAGCCCGGGCGTGGTCTTGCGGGTGTCCCAGATCCGGACGCCCCCGTCGGCAGCCGTGACGAACTCGGCCACGCGCGTCGCGATGCCCGAGAGGTGGCCGAGGAAGTTGAGGGCGGTGCGTTCGGCCACGAGCACCGACGTCAGTCGTCCCTCGACGGTGGCGAGCGCCTGACCGGGCACGATGTGGTCGCCGTCGGCCGAGGACCATTCGACTCGCACGGCCGGATCGACCTGCGAGAAGGTCTCGCCCGCGCACGCGACCCCGGCGAGCACACCATCGGCGCGGCTCACGAAACGTGCAGTCGTGCGGACCGTCGGCGAGATGAGCGCGGCGGACAGATCGCCGAGCGGGGTGAGATCTTCGGCCAGCGCTCGTTCGACCGCGGCGCGGACATCGTTCGAGGGTGGTTCGAGGTGCTCGGGGCGCATGTGAACCCGGGAGTCAGCCCAAGCCTCGATTGTCCTGCTTGAGCGCGGTGTCGATGGTGAGCGCAGCGGCGACCACCATCGAACGCAGGGGGTCGTCGAGCTGGCGTTCGATCTTCACCACGTAGTTGTCGGCCGTGGTGAACATCGTCCGGGCGAGGCCCTCCCAGGTCTTGGTGATCCGGGCGACCTCGATGCCGGTGTCGTCGGTGATGCTGAAGTTCCAGGCCCGCCAGTTCTCGGCGTTGATCGATCCGATCTTGTCGCCGTTCGCGAACATACCGAAGCGAATCTTGCCGAAGACGTTCTCCTGGACGATCTCGCCCACGTCGGCGCCGGCGCCGTCCTGGATGATGACGCGGCTCTTGACCACCTTCGCCGGTCGGGTGACGACGAGGAGGACGGCGCCGTTCATGTCGACGACCTGGAGCGTGTGGGTCATGAACTGGTCGAGGCTCGAGAGCAGCCGGATGGCCTTCTTGGCCTTGCTCTGGCCGACCTGACGGATGAGACCGATCTGCTCGCCGTTCGGGTCGAAGATCGCGTACTCGTTGTTGAGCTCGATGAGCTTGACCTTCTGGTTCACGACCAGGACCGGCTGGTCGAAGATCCCGCCACCTGCGGTCGTGCTCGGCACGATGCCGGCTCGTTCTTCCACCTGCTGTCGGATCTTGGCGGCCGAATCCGATCCGTAGACCATGTTCGGCTCACCCGAAGGCGGATCGACCTTCTGGGCTCCGTGAGAGGAGACGTGCTCGGTCCACGCCGTACCGTCCCAGTATCGCATCTCGTGGCGGCCCAAGGGGTCGGGATACCACTGCGGGGGGGTTATCGACGCGTCACTCATCACCCTCAGCGTACTCCGCCGGCGCGCCGTCACTGGCCGCCCGGTTGGGTCATTGTCCCCAGTTGTCGACGAGTCGGAGTGCTGTCAGTCGATGCCTGCTGCGCAGTTGTCGATCAGTCGGGCCGGTCCGACCTCGGCCGCCACCAGCAACCGAACGGGCCCCGCGATCTCGTCGATGACGGCGAGATCGGCCGACCGAACGGCCACGTAGTCCCGGGTGGCGAGTGGCTCCGCGTCGATGACCTCTGCCAGCGTTGCCTCGACCGCAGTCGGTGAACGTTCGCCGTCGGCGATGACGGAACGGCCGGCCACCAACGCTCGGTTCAGCACGGTCGCGGCTTCGCGTTCGGGCCCGGAGAGATAGGCATTGCGACTCGACATCGCCAGCCCATCGGGCTCCCGGACCGTCGGACAGCCGACGACGGTGACCGGAAACGACAGGTCGGCGGCCATCCGGGTGATGATCGCGAGCTGCTGGTAGTCCTTCTCGCCGAAGAACGCTCGGCAGGGTCCGATGATGTTGAACAGCTTGGCGACGACCGTCGAGACGCCCTCGAAGTGGGTCGGTCGGGAGATGCTCTCCAGACCCGAGGACACGTCCTGCACCCTGACGACGGACGTGATCGGTTCGGGATACATCTCGGCGACCGACGGAACGAACACCAGATCGGCGCCGGCGTCGCGGATGACGGAGACGTCGGCGACGAGGTCGCGCGGGTACGAGGAGAAATCCTCCGTCGGTGCGAACTGGAGGGGGTTCACGAACACCGACACGACCGTGAAGTCGGTCTGGGCAACCGACCGTTCGATGAGCGATCGGTGCCCGGCGTGGAGGAATCCCATCGTCGGGACGAATCCGATCACGCTGCCCCCGCACCGGGCGGCGTCGAGCGCTCCCCGAGCCTCACGGATCGTGTGGGCCGACTCCATGGAGCGAACGTGTCCTCAGCGGCCGGCGAGGCGGCGTGCCTCTTCGAGGAGTGCTTGGTAGGTCGCACGTTCGTCCAGGCCGATGGCCTCGAGGTGGCGCCGGATCGTCTCGTCGTCGCCGCGGGCGGCCGGGCCGGTGAGTGCCGCCTTCGGCCCGAGCTCGGCCACGTTCTCGAGCGAGCCGCGGGCAAGGTCGATGAAGGCGTCGAGCGGAATGTCGACCGAAGCAGCGAGGCGTTCCACCTGTGCCATCAGCGCGACGAGATGGTTCGAGGCCACGGTCGCCGCCGCGTGGTACAGCGCGCGATCGTCGTCGGCCACCACGATGACCCTGCCGCCGAGTGCTTCTCCGACCCCCGCCAACATGGGATCGCCTGCCACCGCGAACCAACAATGGCCTCGGAGCCTGCTCACTCCTTCGGGCCCGGCCGGAATCGCCATCAGCGGATGAATGGATCCGTGCCGCGGATGACGGGCGACCGGCGCGAGCGTGCGCGATCCCGCGACGTGCGCGACGACGGTGTCGGGGTTCGGTTCGACCTGGCCCGCGATGTCGACGATGCGTGAGTCGGGCGTGGTTATCAACAACAGGTCGACACCATCGGCGGCGTCGACGACGGTCTGGCCTCGGCCGATGAGGCCCGCGATCCTCCAACCGATCGCCTCGAGCGCCCCCGCGAAGGCATGGCCGGCTCGGCCCGGACCGATGATTCGAACCGACGGCATCCGGAGAACCTACGACGAGCCGGCAGTGCCGGCGGCGGCAAGATCGGTGTTCACTCGGCGTCTCCGTCCCCGGTGCCGAGCACCATCGCTCGGCCCTCGGGTCCCATCTGCCGTTCGAGCATCCGTTCGATCACGATGATCGCCTCGGCGCGATCGGGTACGAGTCCGGACCACACGAGATAGCCGCCGACGAATCCGGCGATTCGGTCGGCAACCTCCTCTCCGTGCAGGATGAGTTTCTCGCCTGCCTCGAGCAGCGCGGCGATCTCCGCATACATCTCGTCCAGCTGCTGGGGCTGCGAATCGGTGCGCGTGAGCGGCCGATGCAGCCAGGCGACGCCGAGCTCGTCGTAGTTGTGCAGGTTGTGTGGTGAGCCGATCAGCGAGATCACTCGATCGAACCCGTTCTCGCGAATCCAGATGATCTCCTCCTGGCGACGGATTCGCCGATGGCTGGGCCCGTACCCGCCGGGCCGCTCGCAGATCGCGAGCTGATCCTTGATGATCCACCGGAAGTTCCGCGGCACGATGCCCTGGGCCCACTTGCCTCTCACTGCTTCCTCCACACGCCGGGGACCGCGTGCGACACTGCAATCACGGTTGTCACCGGGCCGAGGCTACTTCAGGATGTTTGCGGCGCCGCAGCCTCGTCGGGCGTGCGGTGTGCTGCGCATCGGGCCGCCAGACCGGCGGGCGCGAGCGGTGCAGTCCGTCGACGATCAGTCTGTGGAACCCAGGAAGGGTGGGGTGCCACCGGGTGCGTCGTCCTCGTCGAGGTCGTTGGCCCGTAGACGTGCGGCTCCGGTACCGGCGAGCTCGGGTCGGCTCGGGCCGAGATCGGTCCCGGCCCCGTCGAGGTCGGCAAAGATCTCGTCGAGCTGCTCGATCTCGAGGGTCTCGTGTTCGACGAGCGCGTCAGCCAGCCGATCGAGGGTGGCTCGGTGGAGTGTGAGCACCTCGAGCGCCTCGGTGTGGGCCTCGTCGATGAGCCTCCGTACCTCTTCGTCGATCTGAGCGGCGACGAGATCGCTGTAGTCGGGTTCGTGGTTGATGTCCTTGCCGAGGAACACCTCACCCTCCTGGCGCCCGAGCTTGCGGGGGCCGAGCGCGTCGCTCATCCCGTACTCGGTGACCATGGCCCGCGCGATGTGGGTGGCCCGTTCGATGTCGTTCGCCGCACCTGTGGTCGGGTCGCCGAAGATCATCTCCTCGGCGGTGCGTCCGCCCAGCAACATCGTGAGCTCGTCGCGCAGCTCGGACCGCGATCGCAGGTACTTCTCCTCCTGCGGGAGTGCCAGGGTCCAGCCCAGGGCCTGCCCTCTGGCGATGACGGTGACCTTGTGGATGGGGTCGGTGTTCGGCAATACGTGGCCGACGAGTGCGTGGCCGCCCTCGTGGTAGGCGATCACGAGCTTGTCCTTGTCGCCGATGACCCGGCTCCGGCGCTCGGGACCGGCGATGACACGATCGACCGCACTCGACATGTCGTCGTTGGAGATGGTCGTTCGGCTCTCGCGCGCCGCCAGCAGGGCCGACTCGTTGAGCAGGTTGGCCAGATCGGCGCCGGTGAAGCCGGGCGTGCGCTTGGCGACGACCTGGAGATCGACGTCGGCATCGATCGGCTTACCCTTCGCATGGACCTCGAGAATGTGGTTTCGCCCGACGAGGTCGGGTTTGTCGACGACGATCTGGCGATCGAACCGACCGGGACGCAGCAGTGCGGGGTCGAGGATGTCCGGGCGGTTCGTGGCTGCGATGAGTATCACACCGGAGGACACGTCGAAACCGTCCATCTCGACGAGCAGCTGATTGAGCGTCTGCTCGCGTTCGTCGTGGCCACCGCCGAGGCCGGCGCCCCGATGACGACCGACGGCGTCGATCTCGTCGACGAAGATGATCGCGGGTGCAGACTCCTTGGCCTGACGGAACAGGTCCCGGACGCGGCTGGCGCCGATGCCGACGAACATCTCGACGAAGTCGGAACCGCTGATGCTGAAGAACGGCACACCTGCCTCACCGGCAACGGCGCGGGCCAGAAGCGTCTTCCCCGTGCCGGGGGGACCGTACAAGAGCACGCCCTTGGGGATCTTGGCACCCATCGCGCGGAACCGCTCGGGGTCGGAGAGGTAGTCCTTGATCTCGCGGAGCTCCTCGACCGCTTCGACCGACCCGGCCACGTCGTCGAACGTGACGGACGGTTGGTCCTTGGTCATCGTGCGGGCCTTGGCCCGGCCGAACTGCATGGCGCGCGACCCGCCACCCTGGATGAAGTTCAAGAGGACGACGAAGGCGCCGACCAACACGAAGATCGGCAGCATGCTCAACAAGATGCGTTCCCACATCGGCGTCTTCTGCTGGTCGACGCTTATCTCGACGCTCGGCTCGGCCTCGGTCAGCGAAATGGTCAGCTCGTCGGCGAACTCCTTGACGAAGTCGACCTCGTAGCGGGTGCCGTCGACGAGCTCGCCCACGACCTGGCTGTCGACCTCCTGGATCTCGGCGTCACGGACGTTGCCATCGGCCAGCTCGGCCTGGAATGCGTCGAGCGAGAGCGATTCGCGGCTGTCACCACGAGTTGCCCGGTACACGAAGAACCCCGCCACGATGACGACGACCGCCGCCACGATGAAGAATGCTCGCCGGTCAAGTTTCACGGTGCTCCCAGATCAACGACTGACATGATCTACCTCAGATCGGTAATTCCGGCGACATGTTGAGCATCGCGGGCCTTCGGCGATCTGCACGATCACCGCCACGAATGCAGATCGGGCAGGTTTCGGTGTTGCTCGGAGACATCGAGGCCGTAGCCGACGACGAAGTCGGGCGGGATCTGGAATCCGGAATAGCGGATGTCGAGATCGGGGACCTGGCGATCGCGACGCAACAACAACGCGCAGACCTCGAGGCTCGCCGGGTTCCTCGCCGAAAGTGTGCGCCGCAGATAGTTGAGGGTGAGCCCGCTGTCGATGATGTCCTCGACGATGATCACGTCGCGCGCCGCGAGATCGATGTCGAGATCCTTCACGATGCGAACGACGCCGCTGGTCTTCGTCGCGCTCCCGTACGACGAGACGGCCATGAAGTCGATCTCGACCGGCAGATCGATCTCACGGCACAAGTCGGCCATGAAGACGAACGCGCCCTTCAGGACCCCGATGAGCAGCGGTGCCCTGCCCGCGTAGTCGGCCGTGATCTCGGCGCCGAGCTCGGTCACCCGGACGCTCAGCTCGTCGCGGCTCAACAGCACGCCGCCCACATCGCCTTCGGTCACCGTTCGACCCTACTGCTCGGGCGTCGCGATCGGGTGTGAGCGGGAGCCGGGGCCGGTTCCGTCGTTCGCCGGCGGCTCGATACGCAGCCGCTGCGCGGTGCGCGCTACGCGATACCCCCCGTTCACCTCGGCGGCCCGGACGCGGTTCGCGACGACCGCCATGACCCTGTCGATCGACGCCGAGTCGGTCGGGTGGGAGCTACCGGTCTCGCGCTGGATCCACGAACGGAGCGCGACCGCGGCAATCGCAGGCGATGCCTCGTGGAGGGTCCGTGCATCGGTCGGGTCGACGCCATCGGCGAGCTCGGACAGCAGCTCCGCCACACCGCGCAGGTGATCGGCCTGTCGGGCCAGGATCGGCACGACGTCGCGACCGGCGATCGATTCGAGCAGCGGCAGGAGCTCGTGGCGGATGCGAACGCGCTGGAAGCGGTGATCGTCGTTCATCGGATCGGACACCACGTCGAGGTCGAGGGCCGCGCAGAGCGCCGCCGTCTCGGATCGGCGAAGCCCGAGGAGCGGATGGCGATCGCGGCGCATGCCGGCGAGCCCGTCGATGCCGGAACCGCGCAGCAGATTCACCAGAACGGTCTCGGCCTGGTCGTCAGCGGTGTGACCGGTGAGCACATCGGCGGGCAGGACCGCGAACCTGGCCGCGCGCGCCCGGGCCTCGAGGTTGGCGCCGCGGTCGACGACCACGATCTGGGATCGGAACGTCGCCCCGAACCTGATCGACGCGGCGGCAACCACGTCGGCCTCGGTGGACGAACCCGGTCGCAAGCCGTGATCGACATGGACGGCCGTGACGCGACAACCGGACTCGACGGCCAACACCAGCAACGCCAACGAGTCAGCGCCACCCGAGACCGCACATGTGACCGCCGTGCCCGCGGCGGGAAAGGAGCAGCGATCGAGCAGCTCGGCCGCGGTCGGCGAGCCCATGGTCTCAGCTCGCGGCGAGCACGGGGGCCGACGAGATTCGGTCGACCCAGCTCTGGGGATCGCGGATCTCGGGCATCGTCGGCAGGTTGTCGGACGATTCCCACGCCCGGTCGACGAGCTCGGAGCCGCCGACGGCCTCGACCGCCTCGATGAAGGCCTCACCCGCGACGTACTGGTTCATCTTCGCTTCGATCCCGATCAGCCTCTGGAACAGCTTGCTGACGCCACGAGCCGAGTTGCGCCGCTCGCGCAAGACCCGCGCGAAGCGCCCGGCCGACGGGATCAGGTCGGCACCGGCTCGGTCCATCGTGATGTCGCCGTGACCCTCGAGCAGGCTCATCAGCCCGGTGACCTTGTCGAGAACGACTCGCTGCTCGGGACTCGCCAGCAGCGTCGCGATCCCGCCGTCGGCGAGGACGTCGCGACCCTCGCGCCGGGCTTCGATGATCTCCTTGGCCGATTCGAGCAGGCGCTTCGGATCGGGGTCGACAGCGTCGATCGTCTGGTTGACCAGACCCAGGAAGTGCTCGCGCATCCACGGCACCCCGGTGAACTGCGCCCGGTGGGTCACCTCGTGCAGCGCCAACCACAGCCGGAACTGGCGGGGATCGAAGTCGTGTCTGGCCTCGAGCGCCATGAGATTCGGCCCGACGTAGTAGACGATGTCCTGGTCTTCGGGCCTGTCGTCCTCGGTGATCAACAGGTCGTACTGGCCGAGCACACGCGTGGACATCCAGCCGAGCACCACACCGACCTCGGTGCCGGCGAAACGGCTTCCGATGCCGGCGAGACGGCTCGACCCGCCTGTGTGGGCCAGCTTGTCGACGAGGGGGCCGAGCAGGCGCTGGAACGACGAGATATTCGCATCGATCCACATGGCACGGTTCACGACTCGCGCCCGGGCCGGACCGGCCTCGGACACGAGACCGGTCTGGGCGGTGACCAGGGCTTCGGCCTGCGGGGTCAGCTCGGCCATGTCGGCCGCGAGGGTGCGGAAGCTCCCAGTACCGGTCGGTGGTGCCTTGCGACTGCTCCCGCGGAGAGCCACGCGCCGCGCCGTGGCCCAGTCGACCGCGCCGGTCACGGCTATTTCTTCCTTGGGTATTGGGGACGGAGGACCTTGTTGATGTAGCCGCCGATGGTGGCGAGGATGAGGAGGACCGCGCCAACGGTGAGCGGGATGGCGATCCACCAGTGCCAGACGACAGCGAGAGTCATGGATTCATCCTAGGGGTCGACGCCGATCTCGGGCCATCCACCCGAGGACCGGCGGGTTCGATCGTGTCTTGGTGGGCGAAGTCGCTCAGTCGTCGAGAATCACGCCGCGCATGCGAGGAAACACCATGGGTTGGTGCACGGCGCAGTAGTCGAGCTCGTTGTAGATCGACAGACGGGTGCCGCACCCGGACTCGAGGCAGACGCGGCCGTGGGCTCCCGGGATCCTGCTGCGCTCGGCGCTGGAGGCGCGGTATCCACCCACGCTGCGGTCGGCCACGGAGGAGGAACCGCAGGTCGCGGTCGGACATTCCCGTCAGAGGTCGGTGACGTCGACTTCGTTGAGATCGATGCGCGCCAGCGCCTCGGTGATCCGGACGCGGAGCTCGATCGGGGCCTTCTCGATGCAGCCCTGCGACATGACGACCCGGAATCTCATCTCGAGATCGAAGGCCTGGAGACACGGCCGGCAATGGTCGAGCTCGGTGCGCAGGATCGTGAGGCGGGACGAGCCGACGAAGCCGTCGAGCGCCGCACCGATGACCTGCCTGGCGTGGTCGCACTGTTCTGGCACTCCGGGACACTGGTTGTTCACGATCCCTCCACGGCAGTGGCGACCTCATCGGTCGACGTGTCGGTGTCGGCAGTGTCCGGGGTATCGACGTAACCCCGACGCTCGCCGAACTCC
>JAOTZB010000187.1 GCA_029861625.1 Acidimicrobiia bacterium | reverse complement strand
CGCCGCGCTCGCCGAACACGGCGACGAGGCAAAGCTCCTCGCCGGTGGCCACTCCCTGCTACCCCTGATGAAGCTGCGACTCGCCGCACCCGCGGTGCTCGTCGACATCGGGCGCCTCGACGATCTCAAGTACGTCCGCGACGGCGGCGATCACGTGGCGATCGGCGCGCTCACCCGCCATCGCGATGTCGAGATCGCCGATCTCGTCAAGAGCGAGACCCCGTTGCTCGCGGCCGCGACGGCCCAGGTCGGCGATCCCCAGGTTCGCCACCGCGGCACCATCGGAGGCTCCATCGCCCACGGCGATCCGGCCAGCGACATCCCGTCCGCGCTGCTCGCCATGCGGGCCACCATGGTGGCCTCGGGCCCCGGGGGCGAGCGTGAGATCGCCAGCGACGACTTCTTCACCGGGTTCCTCGAGACCGCGCTCGGCGCCGACGAGTTGCTCACCGAGATCCGCGTGCCCAAGATGAACGGCACCGGATGGTCGTTCCAGAAGTTCAACCGGCGGGCGCAGGACTGGGCCATCGTCGGTGTCTCGGCCGTTCACGGCGACGGCGTGAGCGGCGTCGGGCTCGTCAACATGGACTCCAGGCCGGTTCGTTCGACTGCGGTAGAGGCGGCGCTCGTGTCGGGTGCGTCGGCCGCCGATGCCGCCGAGCAGGCCGCCGAGGGTGTGTCGCCGTCGAGCGATCTCAATGCGAGTGTCGAGTACAGGCAACATCTTGCGCGGGTGCTCACTCGTCGAGCTCTCACCGAGGCCGGGGCCTGACCATCGCCCTCGCCGGCGAGGGTCGCCACGGGGCGATCCGACCCCGAATCGTTAGCCTGGCGCCATGACTGAGCAGGCTGTGTCGCGCACGGTTGCCGAGGTCCGCTGCGCGCTCGAGGAGCACGACTACCTCGCCGACGAGGGCCTGGCCACAGCCGTGCTGTTGGCGCTCGAGCTCCAGCGACCGCTCCTGCTCGAGGGCGAGCCCGGTGTCGGCAAGACCGAGGTGGCCAAGACGCTGGCGCGCTGGACCGGAGGCGAGCTCATCCGACTCCAGTGTTACGAGGGCATCGACATCGGCCAGGCCGTCTACGAGTGGGACTACTCGCGCCAGCTGCTGCATCTCAGAACCGCCGAGGCCACGGGCGACGCAGCCGGCGTCGATGCCGAGACCCTCGAGAACGAGCTCTACAGCCCGCGATTCCTGGTGAAGCGGCCGCTGCTTCAAGCGATCGACCACGGCGACGGGCAGCCGCCGGTGCTCTTGATCGACGAGGTCGACCGGGCCGACGACGAGTTCGAGGCCTACCTGCTCGAGATGCTGTCTGAGTACGCGATCTCGGTCCCCGAGCTCGGCCGGTTCGAGGCCCCGGTCCCGCCGATCGTCGTCATCACGTCGAACCGAACGCGTGACGTCCACGACGCCCTGAAACGTCGCTGTCTCTACCACTGGGTCGAACATCCCGGGCTAGAGCGCGAGATCGCGATCATCGCAAGGCGGACGACCGAGGTACCCGACCGGATCATCAGGCAGGTCGCCGCCGCCGTCGGGCAGTTCCGAACGCTCGGCCTCTACAAGCCTCCAGGTGTGGCCGAGAGCATCGACTGGGCACAATCGCTCGGGCGACTCGGGGCCGCAGCCCTCGACAGCACGCTGGCCGAGGCCACGCTCGGCACCGTCATCAAGTACCGCGAGGATCAAGAACGCGTGCGCGAGCACGGTCTCGACACGATCGTCGAGCAAGCACTTCGGGCCTGAGCCGTGCCGGCCGCTCCGACCACCGTGGCGATGCGATGACCGAGACCGAGGGCGCGCTCGTCGAGTCCCGCCATCTCGATCACATGGTGGTCGGCTTCGTGGCCGCGCTCCGCGATGCCGGGCTGACCGTGCCTGTCGGCTCGACCATCGTGTTTCGCCGATCCCTCGAACTGGTCGGCGTGGACCGGAGCCTCGCGGTCTACTGGGCCGGGCGGGCCACGCTGGTGACCTGCCCCGAGGATCTCGACGTGTTCGACGCCGTGTTCGACGCCTACTGGCAGCACCGAGACCAGCCCGGCGAGCAGCCCGAGCCCGAGATCGAGCACTTGACGATCGCACTCGACGACGGCGCGGACGACGGCGAAGGTGGAGAAGTCGCCGACGAACCCGACGTCGTATTGCGATGGTCGCCGGCCGAGGTCCTGCGCGAGAAGGACTTCGCCTTGTGCTCGAACGACGAGCTCGAGGAGGCGCAGCGGCTGATGATGCGAATGCGGTTCGCCACTCGGCTCCGACCGTCGCATCGACACGAGCCCGCTCGGCACGACCGGGGCCGCGACGACCTGCGCCGCACCGTGCGGGAGGCGCTGCGAACCGAGGGAGAGCCCATGCGTCGGGCCACCACGGTGAAGCGGCAACAACCACGTCGCCTGGTGCTGCTGCTCGACGTGAGCGGCTCCATGGAGAGTTACGCCAGGGCGCTGCTGCGGTTCATTCACGCCGCGGTCGTGGCCCGACGGCGGGTCGAGGCGTTCGCGCTCGGGACGCGGCTGACGAGGTTGACCAAGGAGCTGTCCTCCCACGATCCCGACCAGGCGTTCCGGCAGGCGACCGGCGCGGTCGTCGACTGGTCGGGCGGCACGAGGCTCGGCGCCGTCCTCACCGACTTCAACGACCAGTGGGGCGTGCGGGGAATGGCGAGGGGTGCAGTGGTCGTCGTGTTGTCCGACGGGTGGGACCGGGGCGATCCGGGAGTCCTCGGCGAGCAGATGGCACGCCTCCACCGGGTCGCGCACCGGGTGGTCTGGGTGAATCCGTTGAAGTCGACGCCGGGGTACGCCCCGCTGGCAGGGGGGATGGCGGCCGCGTTGCCCCACGTCGACGAGTTCATCGAGGGCCACAACCTTGCATCGCTCGAACAGCTCGCGGCTGTGGTCGCGGCATGATGGAAGCCACGACACGCAGACCCGAGCCCGGGGAGGACCACGAATGAGGGAGATCGCGGCCGATCTGGCCGAGTGGCGACGCGCCGACAAACGAATTGCGGTGGCGCGGGTCGTCGATGTCGACGGCTCGGGTCCGCGCGAGCCCGGTGCCGCCATGGCAGTGAACGAGGACGGCGAGGTCATCGGGTCGGTGTCGGGCGGGTGCGTCGAGGGTGCAGTCGTGCTCGAGGCGCTCGACATCATCGAGACGGGCGCCCGGCGCATCGTCACGTTCGGGTACAGCGACGACGAGGCCTTCGCGGTGGGGCTGACCTGCGGCGGCACGATCCACCTCTTCATCGAACCCCTCGACTGGTAGCGGCATGTCTGGTGACGGTATGGCGGCGTCGATGTTCGATCTTCTCCGAGCGGCACTGGCCGCAGAGCTGCCGGTCGCGCTGGCGACGATCATCGACGGTCCGCACGTTGGCGCCAAGCTCCTGTATCGACCCGACGAGGTCGTGGTCGGGTCGCTCGGCAACGACGATCTCGATCGGGTCGTCGGGCGTGACATCGCCGGAGAGCTGGCGTCGGGTCGCTCCGAGGTCCGCCACTACGGCGAGCACGGCGAGGCGAACGAGACGACCGTGTCGGTCTTCATCGAGTCCTACGCGGCACCGCCGCAGATGTTGATCTTCGGCGCCGTCGACTTCACCGCAGCCCTGGCACGGGTTGCGAAGGTGCTCGGGTATCGAGTCACCGTGTGTGACGCCCGGGAGGTCTTCGCGACGGCGGCCCGGTTCCCGATGGCCGACGAGCTGGTCGTCGACTGGCCCGACCGCCTCCTCGGTCGGGTCGGCCCCGAGCTCGGGCCACGTGACGCCATCTGCGTGCTCACCCACGACCCGAAGTTCGACGTGCCGGCGATCGTCTCGGCGCTCGACACCCGGGTGGGCTACATCGGCGTGATGGGCAGCCGCCGGACCCACGATGAACGCACCGTCCGGCTCCGCGATGCCGGGGTCGATCAGGCGGGCCTCGACCGCCTCTTGTCACCGATCGGGCTCGACCTGGGGGGGCGCACCCCCGAGGAGACGGCGATCTCGATCGTGGCCGAGATCATCGCGCTCCGGACCGGACGGACCGCGCCGTCGCTGCGCGAGACCGAAGGCCCGATCCACCGCTGAGCAGCGCCGATCAGGTCTGCTGGGGTTGCTGCGCCGGCGCATTGCGAACGCTGAAGCTCGCCTGCCACTCGGGACGGCTCTCGCCCTGGATCGAGAGCTGAAAGCTGTAGCGCTTGCCGCCCTCGAGCTTGAGGGCGGCCATGTTGATCGCCAGCGCAACACCCAGTGGCGTGCCCGGTCGGGCCCCGGCCGGCCTGCCGGCCTCGACCCGGCCCCGCACCTGGATCGGTCGTTCGCCGGCCATGACGGGCTGACCATCCTCGTCGAGCAGTTCGATGAGCCATTCGTGGGGCACGTTGGCGCGATCCCACGGCATGAGGAGCCGGAGCGCGATGGCGACCGGCTGAGGTCGCGGTCCGATGATCGAGAGCCCACCGCCCAGGATGTAGAGCTTGCCGTCGGCCACCTGGGCCGAGTCGGCCAACAGCATGGTGACGCCGATGCTGCGCGGCCCGGCCGGTTCGAGTTCTTCGTCCACCGCCGCACCCTACTGCCGAGTCGCCTCGTCGCCCCGGGTCGTGACTCTCAACGAGTTCACTCCCCGGCACACTGGTCCGATGACCATCGCCGCCGTCATTCTGGCCGCCGGAGCCGGCTCCCGCTTCGAGGCCAACACCCACAAGCTGCTCGCCCCGGCGAAGGGGCGGCCGCTCGTGTGCTGGGCCGTCGAGGCCGCCGTCGAGGCCGGCCTCGACGAGACCATTGTCGTCACCGGCGCGGTTGATCTGATCGACATCCTGCCCACCGACGTCACGGTGGTGCACAACGAGGACTGGGCCAAGGGTCAGGCCATCTCGTTGCAGGTGGCGTTGCGCTACGCCGGCATGGTCGGACACGAGGCCGTCGTCGTCGGGCTCGGCGACATGCCGGCCGTACCCGCGAGCGCCTGGCGCGCGGTGGCCGAAGCCGAGGGCGACATCGTGACCGCGACCTTCGACGGTCGCCGCAGCCCTCCGGTCAAGCTCGACGGCGCCGTGTGGCCACTCGTCCCCATGGGCGGCGACGAGGGCGCCCGCTCCCTTCTCCGGTCGAGGCCCGACCTCGTTGTGGAGGTATCGTGCGATGGCGAACCGCTCGATCTCGACACCGTGGAGGACCTCCGACAATGGAGCTGAAGAACGACGTCGTCATCAAATCACCGATCGAAGACGTCTGGGATGCCTTCAACGATGTCGAACGCATCGCCCCGTGTCTGCCCGGGGCCCAGCTCCAGGAGATCGAGGGTGACGAACATCGCGGCGTCGTGAAGGTGAAGGTCGGCCCGATCACCGCCCAGTACAAGGGCAAGGCGGTCTTCGTCGAGCAGAACAAGGACGACTGGCGCGTGGTCATCGACGGGCAGGGCCGCGACGCTCGTGGGGCCGGCAACGCCAGTGCGCTCATCACCGCGCAACTCGAACCGATCGGCGACGACTCCACCCGACTGTCGGTCACGACCGACCTGAAGCTCACCGGCAAGGTGGCGAGCTTCGGGGGCCGATCGGGCGTGATGGAAGAGGTCAGCGGGAAGCTCATGGGTCAGTTCGCCGAGAACTTCGAGGCCATGATGGCCGAATCGGCGGCGGGAGGAACCGTCGAACCCGAGCGTGTCGCCTCTGCCGCCCAAGCCGGTGCCGTGCGACGCATCGACATGCCCGAGCCCCAAGCCGTCGACCTGCTCGGCACCGCCGGAACACCGATCGTGAAACGGCTCGCTCCCATCGCGGCCGTGTTGTTGGTGCTGTGGTTGCTCCGGCGGGTGCTCGGCGGGCGTCACGACTGACGTCATCGGCGGTGCCCACTTCAGCGGCCGATCGCACAGCCGTTGCCGGGTTGTTGGGCCGGTCGCCGCGCGGTGAGTTCCAGGTCGTCGTCCGCGATGACGACGGAATACCCCGGGTCATCGTGAACGCGCCGCTGCTCGATGACGGCACGCCCATGCCGACGCGCTTCTGGCTCGTCGGTGCGCTCGACCGCCAGCTGGTCGGTCGTCTCGAAGGCGCGGGCGGGGTCAGGCGGGCCGAGGCCGAGATCGACCCCGAGCTCATCGCCGACAGCCATCGCCGGTATGCGGCCGAGCGCGATGCCGACCTCCCCGAGGAACACGATGGGCCGGTGCCCAGCGGTGGGGTGGGTGGCACCCGCCGAGGTGTGAAGTGCCTGCACGCGCACTATGCCTGGTTTCTCGCCGGGGGCGACGATCCGGTCGGCGCGTGGGTCGCCGACCACCTCGACGAGGTCCGCCACCGATGACCGACCGGGTCGTCGCCGCGGTCGACTGCGGAACGAACTCGACCCGCCTGCTCGTCAGCAGCGGCGGGACGCAGGCGCTCGAACGTCTCACGACCATCACCCGCCTGGGCGAAGGCGTCGACGCAACCGGCCGTCTCGCCCCGGCGGCCATCGACCGGGTCGTTCGGTGTCTCGCCGGCTACCGCGAGCGCATGGATGCCCACGCTGTGACGAGCATGCGCATCACGGCCACATCGGCGGCGCGCGACGCGGTGAATCGCGACGAGCTCTTCGACGCGATCGGCGCGGTGGCCGGCTCGCGGCCGGAGCTGCTCTCGGGTCGCGAGGAGGCACGACTCGCCTTCGACGGCGCCACCGCCGAGCTCGATGCCGCTGGTGGCCCGTACCTCGTCGTCGACATCGGCGGGGGCTCGACCGAGTTCGCCGTGGGTGGGCCCGAGCTCGTCGATGCCGTCTCGGTCGACATGGGTTGTGTGCGCACGACCGAGCAGTTCCTGTCCGGTGATCCGCCGCGGCCCGAGGAGCTGAGCGCGTGCATCTCGGTCATCGGCCTGCATCTCGACGACGTGGGCCGGGAGCTGCCGGCCGTGGCGACGGCCCGTCGCCTCGTCGGCCTCGCGGGCACGGTGAGCGCGGCCGCTGCGATCGAGCTGGGTCTCGGCGAGTACGACCGTGACGCCATCCACCACTTCGTGTTGACCAAGGCCACGGTCGAGGAGATCTTCCGCAGCGTCGCCACCGAGACGGCCGACGAGCGAGCCGAGAACCCCGGTCTCGAACCCGGCCGGGTCGACACCATCGTCGGAGGCTTGTGCATCCTGGTGAAGGTGATGCGACAGTTCGGCTTCGACGAGTGCCTGGTCTCGGAGTCCGACATCCTCGACGGGTTGGTCGCCAGCCAGCTGTGAAGAGCCCGGGCCTGCCAGCAGCACTAAGGTCCGGCCCGTGTCACTCGCCGACCGTGTGCTGACGGGCTCCGGACGCCCTCGTCGCGCGTGGATGGGACTCGGCTGATGCTGCGGGGAGGAGCTCGGCGTGACGCCGTCCGTGTCAGCCCGGTGCTCCATGGTCGCCGTGTCTCACTTCGGCCGCTCGAGGCCCACGACTTCCGGGCGTGGCAGGAGGTTCGGCGCCGCAACGTCGTGTGGCTCACCAAATGGGAGCCGC
>JAOTZB010000186.1 GCA_029861625.1 Acidimicrobiia bacterium | reverse complement strand
GCTCATCCGAACGTCCCGGTGCTGTCCAGCTTCGACACGAACGCGTCCTCGAGGCCGACCGCGGTCAGGTTGGCCGTTCCGGCCCCTGGATCGAAATCCGCTGTCGCCTCGAAGTTCCCCGTGGTGTAGACGTTGCCCGAGCCGTCCACCGCCACCCCGGTACCCGCATCGCCGTTGTTGTTGCCGTTGCCGCCCATGGCAACAGCCCACACCAGGTTCCCGGCGCTATCCAACTTCGACACGAACACATCGGTAGAACCGGCCGAGGTCAGATTGAACATCGCCGGCCCCGGATCGAAATCGACCGTCCCCGTGAAGCGTCCGGTGCTGTAGACGTTGCCTGAACCGTCCACGACCACCGCCAAGCCGTCATCGAAACCGGTGCCACCCATCCTGGCGGCCCAACCCAACGGCGGCGGGTCACCCCCAGCGGGCCGGCCACGACCCACAACGAGCACCGATCCGAGCATCAGCGCCAACAGCACCAACGACACGGCCCTGCGACCAACCGAGTCAGAGCGGGACGGTCCCATGATGCTCAGCTCCTATCCATCGGTACAGCACGCAACCCCGGCAACGCTGCGCTCATCGCCATCGCATGCTCATCACTGTCGGCCCCGCCTTCCCCATCCGATGCCCTCGACCCATCCGAAACCATAAGCCGTCGCTCCACGCCGCGCTCGGCCACGCCTTCGACCTGCCACAGGCCCGACCCCCTCCGGGGGTTCGGGCCTTGCACATGTCTCGCGACATCACAATGGCGGAGGGAGGGGGATTCGAACCCCCGGGACCCCGGAAGGGCCCGCCAGTTTTCAAGACTGGTGCAATCGTCCGCTCTGCCATCCCTCCGCCCGGCAGGGTAGCGCTGTCACCCGACGAGAGATGCTGCCTTCCGGCTCGTGCAGCTCATCGCCGACATCGCTCCGGGGAGACCCCGCAACTCGACCTCGCGCACGCCGAGCGTGCTCTGGGCCGGCGCCGATGCGGGGAACGTGGTTGCGCTGACGAGCACCTCGTTCGGCCGCGCCCTGTCGGCCAGCCTCGACGCGACATGCACGGTCAGTCCGAAGCAGTCGCCCCGCTGCAGCAAGACCGGACCGGCGTGCACCCCGGCCCGGCACTCGAGGCCGAGCTCGGGAGCGATCTCGTCGACGACCTCGAATGCCCAGTCGACCGCGTCACGAGCGTCGATGAACGTCGCCATCGAACCGTCGCCCTGGAACTTGACGATGCGCCCTCGCCACAACTGGGCGGCGACGCCCAGGCGCCGATCGTGTTCATTGATGATCTGGAGCCATCTGCGGTCGCCGCACGCCGCCAGCAGCTCCGTCGATCGCACCAGATCGGTGAACGCGATCACACGATCGACGGCATCGGCCGTCGGGATCGCGCCCGTCGCGTCGGGCTCCCGCCCGTCTGGCGTACTCGTTTCCGTCTGCATGTCGTTCCTGCCCACCGTCGTTCGACTCTCGCCCACGTTCAGTCGATGCACCAGTACATCGGCTGATACATCGGCGCGGATCGGATGGTGTCGATCGAGCGGGGCTGTGTCCGGCATGCCGTGCGACCGCGGGCTCAGTCGACGGGGCTCGAACCCACCTGATCGCGGAGCTCATCGAGCCATGCGCCGGCCGAGTCCCACAGCTCGCTCGCCTCCTGGCGCACATCGTCGGCCCGTTCACCGGCCGCGGGATACGAGCCGAGGAACTTCACGTCGGCTTGTTTCGCGCGGAGGTTCCGGAGACAGTCGGCGACCACCTCGTCGGCGACATGTCCCTCGAGGTCGATCAGGAAGCAGTAGTCACCGAGCGCCCGCTTGGTGGGTCGGGACTCGAGCTTGGTGAGGTTGATGGATCGAGCGGCGAACTCCTGGAGGATCCCGAGGAGGCTGCCCGGCCTGTCGCGACGCTGGAAGATGACGATCGACGTCTTGTCGTGACCCGTCGGCGCCGGGATTCCGCCCGGGGCGACGAGAACGAACCGGGTCTGGTTCTCGGGGTGATCCTCGATGTCGTCTTCGAGGACGGCCAGACCGTAGATATCGGCCGCCAGCGACGTGCCGACGGCCGCAGTGGTGCGCTCGGCGCTCTCGGCCAGAGTGCGGACCGCGTCGGCGGTCGAGTTCGCGGCCTGGATGCCGACCTCAGGGAGATGTTCGCGGAGCCAACCGCGGCATTGGGCAACGGCGTGGGGAAACGACAGGACCGTCTTCACGTCGGACAGGGCCGTGCCCGGCTGCACGAGCAGGTTCATCACGATCGGGATGACGACCTCGCGCTGGATCAACAGGTCGGCCTCGAAGGCCAGCGTGTCGATCGTGACGTTCACCGAGCCCTCGATCGAGTTCTCGATTGCCGCGAACGCGAGGTCGACCTGCGCATGGGTCGCGGCATAGAAGACGTCGGGGAAGCTCGGCAACAGCACACGTTCGGCTGCGGCGAGGTCGGGCTGGGTGAGCAGCGCTTGTTCGGTGAAGGTGCCCGCGGGCCCGAGGTAGGCGACGCGGAGGGCTGACGACGGAGTGGTCACGGCGCCGAGGATAGTGAGGTGAGAAGTTCTCGGTCGGGTGTTGTGGGTGTCACCGTGGGGCCACGACGACGTCGGTGTGGGTGCGGGCATCACCCCCACCGCTCCTTCGGCCATGGTCGCCGGAGTACCGAGTTGTTGGCCCCCGCCGAGCAACAGACCCCCGAGGAGTTCTCCCTCACCCTGCGCGCGATGAAACACGGGGCCGGCGGACGGGCGGAGCTGACTGTCTCGGTGTCGGGAGGAGAGAGATGGTCGGCTCAGGCGCATGGAATCCCAGCTCCTGACAAGGTCATCGAGCGGCTGTGGGCTGGGCGCGGCAGGATGGAGGGATGGACGAGGTCGCACTGCGCCGTCTCATCGACGATGTGCGCACGGGAGCCTGCGCTCCCGACGATGCAGTCGCGGTGTTGCGGAGGCTGCCGTTCGCCGACCTGGGCTTTGCCCGGGTCGATCACCACCGCACCCTGCGACAAGGGATGGCCGAGGCCGTCTATGCACCCGGGAAGACGGCCGAGCACTGTGTCGCCATCGTCGGCGAGCTGTTGGATGCCGGCGCATCCCCGGTGATCCTCAGCCGGACCGACGACGAGCAGGCGAACGCGTCGATGGCGGCGCACCCGGGCGGCACGAGAACCGGGCACACCGTGGTGTGGCGGCGCGCCGACACGGTGAGGCACGGCCGAGTCGTGGTGATCTCGGCGGGAACGGCCGACGCGCCGGTCGCGACCGAGGTCGTCACCGTCCTCGAGGCCCACGGATTGTCGCCCCGACGCCTCGACGACTGCGGCGTCGCGGGGTTGCATCGACTCCTGGTCGAGCTCGACCATCTGGCGGCCGCCGATGCCGTTGTGGTGATCGCAGGGATGGAGGGTGCGCTGGCGAGCGTCGTCGGCGGACTCACGGCAGCTCCGGTCGTCGCGGTTCCGACCAGCGTCGGCTACGGCTCGTCGCTCGAGGGAGTCACCGCGCTCTTGTCGATGCATGCCGCCTGTGCGTCAGGCATAACCGTGGTCGGCATCGACAACGGCTTCGGCGCAGCGTCGGCGGTCCTGCGGCTACTCCCGATGCGTGAGTCCCGACCGTGACCGACCGACAGCGGGCGGCGTGGTTCCACTGCTTCTCCGGCATTGCCGGCGACATGGCCCTCGGTGCCCTGATCGATGCGGGCGCCGACATCGACGACGTCATCGAGCTCTGTCGACGACTCCCGGTCTCGGGCTGGCAGCTCGAGGCCGAGCCGGTGCTGCGCGGTGGCATCGCCGGCACGAGCGTGCACGTCGCCATCGAGGAGAGCTCGGTCGTTCGAACCGCCGCCCACATCCAGGGTCTCGTCGAGGAAGCACGCCTCCCCGATCGGGTCCGGCGCCGCGCCCTCGCCACGTTCGCGGCGCTGGCCGAGGTCGAGGGTCGGCTGCATCGCCGCCCACCCGAACAGGTCCACTTCCACGAGGTCGGTGGCGTCGATGCGATGATCGATGTCGTCGGCACGTGTGCCGCCTTGGAGGTGTTGGGGATCGACGAGGTCCATGCCAGCGCGGTCGCGACCGGTACGGGCATGGTGCACTCCGCGCACGGTCTCATCCCGAATCCGGCGCCGGCCACCGTCGAGCTGTTGAAGAACGCCCCGACATACGGCATTGCCATGTCGCTCGAGCTCACGACTCCGACGGGAGCCGCCCTGCTCGCCGCCAACACGGTCGGCTGGGGCCCGATGCCGGCCATGACGGTCAGCGCGAGCGGATTCGGGGCCGGCGACACCGAGCTCGACGACCGGCCCAACCTCACCCAGGTCGTGATCGGCGACCGCAGGACCGAGCTCACTCCAGGTCAGCCGGTCACACTGCTCGAGGTCAATGTCGACGACGCCACGGGCGAGACCCTCGCCCATGCCATCGCAGCAGTGTTGTCGGCCGGAGCCCACGATGCCTGGATCGCACCGATCGTCATGAAGAAGGGCCGCCCCGCCCACACGGTGAGCGCGCTGTGCGATCCCGCGCTCGCCGCGCAGGTCGCACGCACGTTGGTGCGCGAATCCGGGTCGCTCGGTGTTCGGGGCCAACAGCTCGAGCGTTGGCCGTCGGCGCGATCGATCGAACAGGTCGATGTCGAAGGTCGTCCGATCCGAGTGAAGGTCTCGTCGGGTCGTGTGAAGGTCGAGCACGACGACGCGGCCAAGGTCGCCCAGCGCACAGGACTGCCGTTGCGGGAGGTCGTCTCGTTGGCCGAGGAGGCGTGGCGCCGTCGCAAGGATCGCTCGGCCGACCGCGGCAGCTACGACGAGCCCGATGACGAAGAGCCCGACGGCTCCGACGACGAGCCGCCCCCCTCGGTCGCCTGACCAGGCAATCCCGCCATCGCCCGAGAATTTGCGTAAGCTGCAATCCCGTGGCCGGTGACACGCGAACATGGGGAATCTGCGGGGGGAGCGGGGCCGGCAAGACCTACCTCGTCAACCAGGTCGTCAGGCAGGCCCGCCACGATGTCGCCGTCGTCCCGTTCGACGCGTACTACCACGATCTGGCCGATCTCACCCGCGACGAACGTGCCGCCATGAACTTCGATCATCCCGACTCGCTCGATGTCGAACTGTTCGTCCTGCACCTCATGCAACTGGCCGCAGGCGAGCCGGCCGAGGTTCCGGTGTACGACTTCGCGAACCACACTCGTACCGGCGAGACCATCACGGTCGAACCGGCCGAGCTCGTCGTCACCGAAGGAATCCTGCTGTTCAGCTTCCCCGCGGTCCTGGCCCAGCTCGATCTCGCGATCTACCTCGAGGCCCCGGCCGGCGTCCGGCTCGATCGTCGGGTGGCACGAGACACCGTCGAACGAGGCCGCTTCGTCGGTGATGTCGAACGGCAGTGGGCCGAGACGGTTGCGCCGATGCACGACCAGTTCGTGGCACCTCACGCCGACAACGCCGATCTGACGGTGCCGTTCGGACACGAACGCGACGTGCTGCTCGAGGATCTCTTCGCCCAGCTCGTCGTATGAGTGACCGGCTGTACTTCCGCCAGCTCCTCTCGGGTCGCGACTTCGCCGCCGGCGACCAGGTCGCGGCCCAGATGCGGAACTTCGTGTATGTGGTCGGCGACCTCGAGACGGGCGATGCCATGGTCATCGATCCCGCCTACGACATCGACGGCATCTGCGATCTCGTGGAGGCTGACGGCCTCACGATCACGGGCGCGCTCGCCACCCACTACCACGCCGACCACGTCGGCGGTTCGATGATGGGCTACGCGATCTCCGGCGTGGCCGATCTGCTCCGGCGCACCGCGGTGCCGGTGCATGTGCAGGCCGACGAGTCCGACCTGGTCGCGAAGGTCACCGGCATCGGCACCGACGAGATGGTCACCCACCACAGCGGCGACACGGTCATGGTGGGCGGGATCGCGATCGAGCTGATCCACACGCCTGGTCACACCCCCGGCAGCCAGTGCTTCCTCGTCGACGGCCGGCTCCTTGCCGGCGACACGCTGTTCCTCGAGGGGTGCGGTCGGACCGATCTCCCTGGCGGCGACCCGCATCAGCTCTACGAGAGCATCACGCAGCGCCTCGCGAGGATCTCCGACGACGCGGTGCTCTTCCCGGGGCATCTCTACTCGGCCGACCCATCGGCGTCGATGGGTGATACCCGGCGGAACAACTTCGTGTTCGTCCCCAAGACAGCCGAGCAGTGGGTCGCGATGTTCGGCGGGCCCTAGCCGAGCCGGGCCAGGCGTGGACTCGAGAAGGGGTGCTCAGCCGGTGCCGGTCACGTGAACGTCGAGGATGTGGTGGAGCTCTGACGCCGTGTATGTTTCGGCGACACCGGCCAACGGCGCCAGATATCGGGCCGTCTCGCTCGCCGACCAGTCGTGCAGCTCGGCGTACCCCCGGGCGATGGCGACGAGATAGGCGGGCGCAGGGCGGTTGACCTCGAGGGCCGAGACGTCGGTGCAGGTGAAGGTGTAGGCCCCGAGGCCGT
Organism: Acidimicrobiia bacterium; assembly: GCA_029861625.1. Classification (GTDB taxonomy): domain Bacteria; phylum Actinomycetota; class Acidimicrobiia; order Acidimicrobiales; family JAHEJN01; genus JAOTZB01. The sequence goes on along the minus strand of JAOTZB010000186.1, from coordinate 1,001 downwards.
CGATGTCGTCGAGACGGATGACCCGGCCATACCAACCGCCGCTGTGAGCCCGGGCGGCGCCATCGGCGGTGCCGCCGTTCTCCTGGGCGAACACGTCGTCGAATTGCTCCGCAGTCACTCGCCAGGCCCGGGCGGGCGTGACGCCACGAGCTTCGACATCGACGAATGCAACACCGCTTCCGGCGGCGGTGTCGTCGACCCATGTCGAGCTGCGCTGGGCGAACACCACCCGGCCCGTGATGTCGAAGGCGACATGGTCCTTGGGCGGCTTCGGATCTCGTGCACCGCGGTTGGCGCGGGTCGAGCCCGGAGCAGTGCCGCCCGCCAGATAACAGGCCAGTCGCCGCGACCACAGGTTCGATCCGTAGGCGACATACCAGACATCGGCCATCCGACCCAGGATGACACGGTGATGGTCTGCCCATGGAGTTCGGCCGCCGTTGTGACGACAATTGGAGCACGAAACGCATCCCACGCAGTGGGCGGAGGGCACCGATGAGCGACCTGGAGGACAGGCGGCTCGAATCGATCGCAAGGTCCAGCATCGGCTCAACGCCGCTGTTCTCCAGCGTCGCGAACGGGTACGACCCCCATGAGGTCAACGAGACGATCGACGAGCTCATCGTGCAGATCGGTGCATTGACCAGCAAGTTGGCGAGGTTGCGGGCCGAGGTCGACTCGCCGCAACTCGCGGGCACGGGTGTGCTCCCGCCCGGCCTCGTCCCGATCGTCGATCTTTGTGACGAAGCCATCGAGCAGCATCCGTTCTTCGGTCCCGACGCCACCGATGAGCGCAGCCGTCGCTGGCTCACCCGCTGATTCACGCCCGAGTCCGGGCCGATCGGCCCACTGCCGCTGGTTCCCGCGGACCCCGGGGTGGTTCGAACGGATCATCCGCAGCGACCGGCGGCATGAGCCTCACCTCTCAACTCGCGTCGGTCCGTGCCGACAGGACTGCTGTCCAGCCCCGGCACCACTCCTGCCCCGGTACCACGAACGAG
>JAOTZB010000488.1 GCA_029861625.1 Acidimicrobiia bacterium | reverse complement strand
GCCGGGTCCGGGTCGAAGGGCTCGGCGCGCGTTCGCTCCAGGGTGATGTCGGTTTCGTCGATCTCCTCGACCGGATGGGGGCCACCGTCGTTCGCGAGTCCGATGCGACCGAGGTGATCGTGAGCGAGCCGCTGCACGGGATCGACGTCGACATGCGGGACATCTCCGACACGGTGCCGACGATGGCCGTCGTCGCCGCCTCCGCGAGCTCGCCGTCGCGGATCCGCGGCGTCGGGTTCATCCGCGAGAAGGAGTCGGATCGCATCGGCGCGGTCGTGAACGAGCTTCGCCGGCTGGGAATCGACGCGGTCGAGGAGCCGGACGGACTGGTCGTTCGGCCCGGCGCCATCAGCCCTGGCGTCGTCGAGACCTACGACGATCACCGCATCGCGATGAGCTTCGCGCTGCTCGGACTCCTGGCGCCCGGCATCGTGATCTCGCACCCCGGCTGTGTCGGCAAGACGTTTCCCGGTTTCTTCTCGGCGCTCGAGCGAATACGGTCCAATCCGGCCATGAGTACCCCCGAAGATGATCTGGATGATTTTGCTGGTGAACTACCTGTCGACGAGCCGGGCGACATGGTCGCGGCGGCAGTGATCGCCATCGACGGCCCGGCCGGCTCGGGCAAGTCGACCGTCGCCCGGGAGGTGGCCGACCGTCTGGGCCTCGACTACCTCGACACGGGGGCCATGTACCGGGCGGTCGCGTACTCTGCGTTGCGGCACGACATGGATCCGTCCGACGACGACGCAGTCGCCGAGCTCACGCGGCGCATCGAGATCGACGTGACGCCCGACCGCGTGACCGTCGACGGCGCCGATGCCACCGTCGAGATCCGGGGGCCGGCCGTGACTCGCGCGGTCAGCACGGTCGCGGCCAACCCGGAGGTGCGGGCCGAGCTCGTGCGCAGGCAACGCGAATGGGCCGTCGACCACGATGGTGGTGTGATCGAGGGGCGCGACATCGGCACCGTCGTGTTCCCGAACGCTCGCCTGAAGGTCTATCTCACCGCCCGCTCCGATACCCGGGCCAGCCGCCGGGCCAAGGAGGTCACCGACCTCGACTACGAGACCGTGGCCGCCGACCTGGCTCGTCGTGATGCGCTCGACTCCTCCCGGCAGCACGACCCGCTCGTGCAGGCCGTCGACGCCGTGATCATCGAGACGAGCGAGCTCGGGGTCGACGCGGTCGTGGCTCGGGTGCTCGACGAGCTGGATCAGTGAGCGACCTCGACTCACGGCTCAAGGGCGGAGAGATCGGCTGGTTCTCGCGGCTCGTCTACCACACGCTCCATTTCATCGTCGCGGTCCTCGTACTCGTGTACTTCCGGGCTCGTGTCGTCAACCCGAAGAAGCTTCCGCCGCGGGGTGCGGTGATCCTGGCCCCGGTGCACCGTTCGAATCTCGATGTCCCGTTGCTCGGTGCCACCTGTCCTCGTCGCCTCCGTTACTTCGCGAAGGACACGTTGTTCGAGAAGCGGTTCTGGCGGTGGCTGCTGACGACGGTCGGGGGATTCCCCGTTCGTCGGGACGCCACCGATCGGCAAGCCGTCGACGCGGCCAGGCGGGTGCTCGACCGCGGCGAGGCCCTGGCGATGTTCCCCGAAGGCGAGCGCAAGAGTGGCCCGGTCCTCCACGAGTTATTCAACGGGGTCGCCTACATGGCGGCGAAGGCGCAGGCGACCATCGTGCCGGTGGGCATCGGTGGATCCGAGCGGGCGATGCCGAAAGGCGCCAAGATCCCGCGTCCGACCAAGATCACCTTCATCTACGGCGACCCGATCCCGCCGCCCGCGGTGGACGGCAAGCGCGTCGACCGCAGCGACATCCGCCGCGTCACCGCCGAGCTGCACACCGCGGTGCAGACGCTGTTCGACGAAGCCCAGGACGCCGTTGGCGCACCGCACGCGGTGCCGGCAGGAACCGAGCCGACACCGGGCTGATCTGTCCGGCAGGAACCGAGCCGACACGGTCCGGGCTCGGTGCTGATCCCACCTAGGCCGCGCTGCGGCGCGGGGGCG
>JAOTZB010000486.1 GCA_029861625.1 Acidimicrobiia bacterium | reverse complement strand
CGGGAGCACCGCGCCGGTTGGCACGATGGTCCGGAGGCCGTGCGCCGACTCGAGCGAGGCGATGCAGACGCGTGTGCCGCCGTGGCGAACGTACAGCTGCACGCTCTCGCCCGTTGCATCCCTGAGCGCGACCAGCGCCGGACCGGCCAGTTCGGCCAGCGGCACGGCTGCCGACGCCGCTCGACCCAACGAGATGGCCCGGAACCCCATTGTGAACCGTCCGTCGGCGTCGCGGCGGAGCATGCCGTGGGTCTCGAGCGCGGTTGCGAGGCGGTGGGTCGTCGCCCGTGACTGCCCGCTGGCGGCCACCAGCTCGGCGAGTGATCGGGGCTGCTGCTCGATCAGCGAGATCAACAGCATGGCCTTGTCGATGACGCCGACACCGCTTAGGGTGGATTCCACTAATCGGGATTGTTGTCCCGAATAACGGGACACGTCAAGCGCGAGACGGAGATGCCGATGGGACAGACCCTGAGCCAGAAGGTGTGGGCCGACCACGTCGTGCGCCACGGCGGCGGCCAGCCCGACCTGCTCTACATCGATCTCCATCTCGTGCACGAGGTCACGTCGCCCCAGGCCTTCGACGGGCTGCGCATGACCGACCGCTCCGTCCGCCGACCCGATCTCACCGTCGCCACCGAAGACCACAACGTGCCGACGGCCGACATCGACCGGCCGATCGCCGACCCGGTGTCACGGGCCCAGGTCGAGACGCTCCGCGAGAACTGCGACCAGTTCGGGATACGGCGCTACTCGATGGGCCACCGCAATCAGGGAATCGTGCACGTCATCGGTCCCGAGCTCGGGCTCACCCAGCCCGGCATGACCGTGGTGTGCGGCGACAGCCATACGTCGACGCACGGCGCGTTCGGCGCACTGGCCTTCGGCATCGGCACGAGCGAGGTCGAACACGTGCTGGCCACCCAGACACTCCCCCAGGCGCCCCAGGACACCATGGCCATCACCGTCGACGGCGAGCTCCCACCGGGTTCGACCGCAAAGGACGTGGTGTTGGCCGTGCTGGGGGCCGTCGGCACCGGTGGCGGCATCGGCGCGATCGCGGAGTTCCGAGGATCGGTCATCGAGGGACTCTCGATGGAGGGCCGGATGACCGTGTGCAACATGTCGATCGAGTTCGGCGCGAAGGCCGGGCTCATCGCTCCCGACGAGACCACGTTCGCGTACATCGCCGGCCGACCCCACGCACCGACGGGCACCGACTGGGATGCTGCCGTCGAGGCGTGGCGCGAGCTGCGGACCGACGACGACTCCGTCTTCGACCGTGAGGTGCGCATCGACGGAGCGTCGATCACACCACACATCACGTGGGGCACCAACCCAGGCCAGGTGATCCCACTCGACGCGGCGATCCCGTCGCCGGACGACTTCGACGATCCCACCGAACGCGACGCGGCCGAGCGGGCACTCGAGTACATGGGGCTGAGCGCCGGCCAACCCATGACCCAGGTTGGCGTCGACACCGTGTTCATCGGCTCGTGCACGAACAGCCGTATCGAAGATCTCCGGGCCGCGGCGGAAGTGGCGCAGGGTCGACGGGTCGCCGAGGGTGTCCGCACGCTCGTCGTCCCCGGGTCGGGTCTCGTCAAGGAGCAGGCCGAAGCCGAGGGCCTCCACGAGATCTTCACAGCCGCCGGTTTCGACTGGCGCGAACCGGGATGCTCGATGTGTCTGGCGATGAACCCCGACAAGCTCACGGTCGGCGAGCGCTGCGCCAGCACGAGCAACCGCAATTTCGAGGGTCGTCAGGGTCGGGGTGGGCGAACCCACCTCGTGTCGCCGGGTGTCGCGGCCGCAACCGCTGTCGCCGGCCACTTCGCTGCGCCTGCCGACCTCGACCGACCACGCTGATCGACACCGCCGAACCCGGAGAACGCAACCGATGAGAGCAGTCCGAATCGTCCAGGGCACCGCGGTGCCGCTCGATCGATCCGACGTCGACACCGACCAGATCATTCCCAGCGACTGGCTGAAACGAGTCGAGCGAACCGGCTTCGAGAAGGG
>JAOTZB010000487.1 GCA_029861625.1 Acidimicrobiia bacterium | reverse complement strand
CGTGCTCGTCTCGTACTGCCCGTTGTGCAACAGCGGTGTCGTCTACCGGCGAGAACCCGACGATCTGCGCCAGGCGGCACCACTGACGTTCTCCAACACGAGCGCGCTCTACGACAACGACCTCGTGATGGTCGATCGCGAGACCGGCACGTACTGGTGGCAAGTGGCCGGCGTCGGCATCGTCGGCACGCTGACCGGGGCGCGGCTGCCGGTGCTGCCGTCGACGACCACGACATGGGCGCAGTGGCTCGAGCTCCACCCCGACACATTCGTCCTGAGTCGCAACACGGGGTTCGCTCGGGACTACACGATCGATCCCTTCCTCGACTACCCGGCAGCAGTCGACGCGGGCTTGTTCTCGTTCCCGGTCGACGAGGACGCGCTTGCCGACGACCGGCTCGGGCGGGCCACCCGGGTGGTCGGTGTCGAGGCAGGAACCGAAGCAGTCGCCGTGCCGCTCGAAGGTGGCAGCCCGGCCACGGCCATGGTCGCCGTCGCTGACGGCCCGATCGCAGTGTTCACCGACGGGGCCGGCTCGGGCGCGGCGTTCTTCGCCGGCGACGACGCGTTCTCGGTATCCGCCAACGGGTGGGTCGACTCGGCCACCGGATCCACCTGGAATCTCGCGGGCACGGCGGTGGCGGGCGAACGGGCCGGCGACCAGCTCGAACAGGCACCATCGCGCCAGACGTTCTGGTTCGCGTACGTCGCCGCGTTCCCCGGTGCCATGGTCGTGCTCCCCGTCGGCTGAGCCGGTCGGCGCGCCCCGGTAGGATCGCAAGCGATGGCCTACCAGTCGCTCTACCGCCGCTACCGCCCGGACAAGTTCAGCGAGATCGTCGGGCAGCCCCATGTGGTCAAGGCTCTCCAGAACGCCGTTCGCGAGAACCGGGTCGGACACGCCTACCTGTTCAGTGGGCCGAGGGGAACAGGCAAGACCTCCACCGCCCGCATCATGGCCAAGGCACTCAACTGCACCGATCTCGGCGCCGACGGCGAACCGTGCAACGCGTGCGAGTCGTGCCAGGCGTTCATCGCGGGCACGTCGTATGACCTCCACGAGCTCGATGCTGCATCGAACAATGGGGTCGAGGCCGTCCGCGACCTCATCGCCAAGGTCGCGCTCGGCTCGCCGGGCCGCACCAAGGTCTACATCCTCGACGAGGTGCACATGCTCACGTCGGGCGCCGAGAACGCCCTGTTGAAGACGCTCGAAGAGCCGCCCGAACACGTGAAGTTCGTGCTGGCGACGACCGAACCGCACAAGGTCGTCCCCACCATCCGGAGCCGGACCCAGCATCTCCAGTTCGAGCTGATCTCGTCGGCCGAGCTCAGCGACCACATCCGATTCATCGCGGCCGACGCCGGGCTCGACATCGATGACGAGATCGTCAATCACGTCGTCCGCGACGGCGGCGGGTCGGCCCGCGACGCGCTGTCGGCGCTCGACCAGGTGATCGCCGCCGGTGGGTCGCGTGGCGACGACACCTCGGTCATCGAGATCGTCGAGGCCATTGCTGCGTCCGACAGCGGTCGCGCCATCGCCGCCGTCGACGCCGCCCTTCGCGCCGGCCGCGAACCCCGTGTCATCGGCGAAGCCGTCCTGGCGCGACTGCGTGAGACGTTCCTCGCAGTGGTCGGCGCCGATCTCGGTCAGCTCCCCGAGATCGATCGCGACCGGGCGCTCGACCTCGCATCACGCGTCGGTCCGGCGCGCATCACCAGAGCGCTCGAGATGCTCGGCACCGCACTCGTCGACATGCGCCAGGCACCCGACCCGCGCGTCGATCTCGAGGTCGCCCTCGTGCGGCTCACACGCGTCGACCTCGACACCGACGTCGCAGCCCTCGTCCAACGCATCGAACACCTCGAACAGGGCGCAACGACCCCAACTCAGCCTCCGATGCCGTCACGGCCGGAGAACGAGGCGTCCGCGGCCGCAGCCACTCCGACCGAATCCCCCTCCCCCTCCCCGTCTCCGGCGTCCCCCGAAGCCCCGACGACACGCCCGCCCCGTTCGGG
>JAOTZB010000185.1 GCA_029861625.1 Acidimicrobiia bacterium | reverse complement strand
CCGACGGTCTTGGTGGCTGCCGCGCATCCGGCCGCCGCCGGCGCCTGAGCCGCGATGGGGGCGACGACCCCGCCCAACAGCACGAGGATCAGCACGACGGAAAGAGGGGCTCGCGACATGTGACCGGACTCCTGTTGACGAACTCACCGAGGTATCGGTCGCCCCCGCAGCGACGTTGACGATACCCATGGCGATGGGTCGTTCGGCCCATACCGAGTGTTCGAATAGGGTCGGTGGACCATGGCCACGATCGAACGACTCACCGACCTGCTCTCGCTCGAACCGCACGGATCAGACGTCTACGTGGGTGAGAGCCCGGAGTATCCGTGGGGGCCACGGGTCTACGGCGGTCAGGTCATCGCCCAGGCGTTGTGGGCCGCCGCCGACACGGTCGACCCCCGCTACGCCGTGCACTCGCTGCACTCGTACTTCATCCGCGGCGGCCAGTTCGACGAGCCCATCCGCTACGAGGTCGACCGCATCCGCAACGGCAGATCGTTTCTCACCCGACGAGTGGTTGCCCGCCAGTCGTCGGGCGCGATCCTGAACCTCTCCGCGTCGTTCCAGGTGGCAGAGGACGCGGTCGACGTGCAGCCTCTCACGCCACCGGCCGTGCCCGAACCCGACGTCGTCGACGCCGACGGCTGGACTCCGGTGTTCGAACGCAGGGCGGTTGCCACCGAGGGGGCGCGGTCGCTGGCGTGGCTGCGTCTGAATGGCCCCCTTCCCGACAACCCGGTCGTACACGCGTGCGCGATCGCCTACGCGTCCGACGACGTCCCGATGGAGGCCATCACGGCCACCCATCCGGCGACGACCGCCGACGACGAGCGGCGTGAACGGTTCATGGGTGCATCACTCGACCACTCGGTCTGGTTCCACCGGCCGGCGCCGGCCGACGACTGGCTGTTGTACGACATGCGGTCGCAGGGTCTGCACGGCTCGCGTGGGCTCACGTTCGGTGAGATCTTCACGGCAGCCGGTCTTCACGTCGCGTCGATCGCACAGGAAGGCCTGCTGCGCGAGCTCCGCTGACGACACTTCCTACAGGGCCGCGAGCCGATCGTGGATGAAGTCGTACAGACCATCGGGGTCGATCCGGCGCGCCACGATGCAGTTGGCCGGCTTCCCGGTCGTGCCCCACCAGTCGACCACGGTCATCCCCATCGTGAGGTCCGATCCGATCTCGATGTCGACGTGGCAGTTGCGGGTCTCGAACAGCTCGGGCCGGATGAGGTAGGCGATGGTGCACGGGTCGTGCAGCGGTCCGCCGGCCGTGCCGTAGCGGTCCATGTCGAAACGTTCGAAGAAGTCGAGCATCTCGGACGCGGCGACGCCGACCGGCGTGCCCAGGGCCCGGACGCGTTCGATCCACTCGTTGGTCATCAATGCGCTGTGGGTGGCGTCGAGCGGGATCATCGTGAGCGGCACACCACTGGTGAACACGACGTGCGCGGCGTGGGGGTCGACGTGGATGTTGAACTCGGCGGCGGGCGTGACGTTGCCACCCTCGAAGAAGCCGCCTCCCATCAACACGATCTCGCGGAGCTTCGTGACGATCGACGGTTCCTTGACGATGGCCATGGCCACGTTCGTGAGCGGTCCGATCGGACACAGGGTGATCGATGCGTCGTCGGCGGCGAGCAAGGTGTCGACCAGCCAGTCGACCGCGTGCTCGGGCCGCAACGGCATGGTCGGTTCGGGCAGGTCGGGCCCGTCGAGCCCGGTCTGGCCGTGCACCTCCTCGGCGGTCACGAGCGTGCGCACCATCGGGCGGCTGCACCCGGCATACACCGGCACATCGCGCCGATCGGCCAGCTCGCACACGATCCGGGCGTTGCGCGACGTGAGAGACAGGGGCACGTTGCCGGCGACGGTGGTGATGCCGAGCAGGTCGAATTCGGGCGAGCCGAGCGCGACGAGGATGGCGATGGCGTCATCCTGGCCGGGATCGGTGTCGATGATCAGCGGTCGCGTCGTCACCGCTCGATTCTGGCACTCCGCGCCGAGGAGGCGCTGGGCCGACGGCCGATCAGACGTGCTTCGCCATGTTGGCGAACCGGGTGTAATGCGGCAGGAATGCCAGCCTCGACACGCCGGTGGGGCCGTTGCGGTGCTTGGCCACGAGCACCTCGGCCGTGCCGATGTCGGGGCTCTCGGGGTTGTAGACCTCGTCGCGGTACAGGAACATCACGACGTCGGCGTCTTGTTCGATCGAGCCGCTTTCGCGCAGGTCGGACAGCATCGGTCGCTTGTCCTGCCGTTGTTCGAGCCCGCGGGACAGCTGCGAGAGGGCCACCACCGGACACTCGAGCTCGCGGGCGAGGATCTTGAGGCCCCGGCTGATCTCGGACACCTCGACCTGGCGGCTCTCGGCGGTGGTGCGGCCGGTCATGAGCTGGATGTAGTCGACGAAGATGATCCCCAGATCACCCACCCGGGACCGGAGCCGGCGGGCCTTGGCCCTGATGTCCATGATGGTGAGGTTGGGGTTGTCGTCGATCCAGATGGGCGCTTCGGCCAGGCGCCCCACTGCGCTCGAGATCTTCGTCCAGTCGGAGGCATCGAGCTTGCCGGTGCGGACCCGGCTGGAGTCGACACGAGCCTCGGCGCACAACAGGCGCTGGCTGATCTCGAGCTGGCCCATCTCGAGCGAGAAGAACAACGAGGGGCGGTTGGCCTCGAGCGCGGCGTGGGCCAACGCGCCGAGCGCGAAGCTGGTCTTGCCGATGGAGGGCCGGGCGCCGACGATGACCAGTGTGTTCGGCTGGAGACCCGAGAGCATCTCGTCGAGATCGGAATAGCCGGTGGGCGTTCCGGTGATGGAGTCGCCCTTCTCGTAGAGCTCCTCGAGGCGGTCGAGGTTGCCCTTCAAGAGCTCGTGGATCTCGGCCATCGAGTCGACGACCCGACCCTGGGCCACGTCGTAGACCATCGACTCGGCCGTATCGACGGCCTTGGTGACGTCGTCGGGTTGGCTGAAGCCGAGCTCGGCGATCTCGCCGGCCACACCGATGAGGCGCCGCAGCACCGCGTGGTCGTAGACGATCTCGGCGTACTTGGCCGCATTGGTGGCGGCCGGCGTGCTGGCCTGGAGATCGACGAGGGCACTGGGCCCACCGATGGACTCGAGCAGGCCGGCTCGCGTCAGCTCGTCGGCGACGGTGACCGTGTCGGCGGGTTCTCCCGCTGCGAACAACGAGACGATGGCCTCGAAGACGTGCCCGTGGGCCGGGCGGTAGAAGTGTTCGGCAGTGATGACGTCGACCGCGTCGCTGATGGCGTCGCGGGTGAGCAACATCGCGCCGAGCAGCGATCGTTCGGCCTCGACGTTCTGCGGCGGGATACGTGTGGGGGCTCCGGACGGGGCTGCGTCGGCAGGGTGAGGAGCAAGGTCGGTCATGGTGGGGAGGTATCGATTCCGCTGATTTCGTCGAGTATGAGCAATCGGTATGACAGCGCGCGACGAGGTTCAGGGAGAAGTCTCCCCAACTCACACGTCGAGCGTGCGGACCCCCCGCAAGGTCCCGGGAACACCATGGCTCATGCAGCCTCTGGATTGAAAGAGGGAAAACCCCGTTTGAGCAGGGGATTTCATTGGGGACGAGGCTGTGGATATCGGCCTCAGGCTGGGGACGGCGACGGCGACGGGACGCGAGACGTCGTTCGAATCAGCGAGCCGGGCTCGGTGCTCAGACCGCGACGACCTCGACGGTGATCGGGAACTGCACCTCGGCGTGCACCTTGGCGGTAGCGGTGTGGGTTCCGAGGTCCTTGATCGCTTCGGCCAGGTCGATCTTGCGACGATCGATGGTGACGTTCGCCTGCTCGCTGACCGCGGTGGCGATGTCGGTGGTGGTGACCGAACCGAACAGTCGACCTTCGTCGCCGGCCTTGGCCCCGATACGGATGACCTTGTCGACGAGACGGGTGGCCATCTCCTCGGCTTCGGCCTTCTCCTGGGCGTTGCGCAGCTCGCGTGTACGCCGCATGGCGACGGCCTGGGCCTCGGCGCCGTCGGTGGCCTTGAACGCGAGCCCTTTCGGGATCAAGAAGTTACGGGCATACCCGTCGGAGACGTTGAGCACGTCGCCTTTCTTGCCGACCTCGCCGACATCGTCGCGGAGTACGACCTTCACGAGTCGCTCCCCTCGGTGAACTCGACGTTCTCGATGTCGGCGACCTCGGTCGCGAGATCGACCGGAGCGTCGACGACCTCGGCCTCCGCGGACTCGGCGTCGGGCGAGTCCGGCGCGGCGACCGGCGGCGGCGCAGTCGGCCGTGGTGCCGGACCATCGACTCGGGGCGACTGACCGTCGCGCCGGCCCCCACCGCGCTGGGTGGTGACACGGTTCGCGTAGGGCAGCAATGCCATCTCGCGGGCATTCTTGATGGCCCTGGCGATCGCGGACTGCTGTTGGGCATCGTTGCCAGAGACCCGGCGGGCCCGGATCTTGGCCCGGTCCGACAGGAACCGGCGCAGCAGATTCATGTCCTTGTAGTCGATGTACTCGACCTTGTCGGTGGTGAGAACGCTGATCTTCTTCTTCGAACGGCGAGCGTTGTCCTTGTTCTTGGTGCGGCGGGGCTTCGCCATCAGAACGGCTCCTCATCGGGGTTGTAGGCCGGCGGCTCGTTGCTCGCGGGGCGAGCCGCGGCACCGCCACCGCCACTGCCTCCGGCGCCGCCGCCGAAGTTGTCTCCGCCCTTGAACTCGTTGCGGGTGATCTCGGCCGATGCCCACTTGAGGCTCGGGGCGACATCGTCGGCGATGATCTCGACCTTGGACCGCTTGTCGCCGTCCTGGTTCTCCCAGGAGCGCTGGTCGAGCCGACCGTAGACGACGACTCGCGAGCCCTTGGTGAGTGACTCGCTCACGTTCTCGGCCAGCTGGCGCCAGCACGTGACGTCGAAGAACGAGACCTGATCTTCCTGGCCATCGCGGCCCTTTCGGTTCCAGGCCACGCCGAATGTGGTGACCGCTGCGCCCGACGGCGTGAACCGCAGTTCGGGATCGCGGGTCACGTTGCCCACGACGGTGACGGTGTTGTCGAATGCCATGTGATTCCCCTAGCTGGCCGCAGCCGGCTCGGCCGCGCCACCGAAGAGTCCACGTCGGGTGGCCTCCTTGTCGGGAAGGCGCAGCAGCTTGTGGCGGACGACTTCGTCCGCGAGACGGAGCTGGCGCTCGAGCCCGGCCATGTCCTGGCGCTCGGTCACCAACTCGAGCACGACGTAGTAGCCCTCGTGCTTGTGGTTGATCTCGTAGGCGAACTTGCGTTTGCCCCAACGGTCGGTCGTTGCGACCGTTCCCCCGCCGGCCGTGACCGTTGTGGTCACTGCGTCGAGTATCGGCTCGATGCCACCTTCTTCGAGGTCGCCGTCGAGAATGATCATGAGCTCGTAGGCCCGCATGGGGCGCATCACCTCCCTGTGGACCCGGCGACGAGCACCGGGGCCCCGAACGGTTCGGAGCAGGGTCGAATTGACCCTGCGAGGGTATCGGCAGCGCTCCGGGGCTGCGACCCGTGTGACTCATCTTCGCGGTCGGGGTGTGACAATCTCACCGTCGGCCGGCACGACATCGGCCGACTCGCTCCGAACCGATGCGCATCCCCCGACGTAGAGAGAATCATGACGCAACCCAGCCCGGCGGACACCGCGCCACACTTCCCCGATCGTCGCCGCAAGATCCTCCTCTACGGCGGGCTCGGTCTCGTTGCCGCCCTCGCCATCGTGGGCTTCGCGGGCTGGTACTTCCTGATCCGCGACGATTCTCCACCCAGTGTCACGTCGGCGGCCCAGGAGGCGGCCCGCGACGCCGCCATCGAGGAAGCCACGTCGGGCGAGAACGCGGGGGCGGTCGACGAGAGCGATCCGCTGCCAACCGCCGATCGAGATGATCCCGCGGATGCAGCCGCGCCGGGGCTCGACGGCACGTGGATCATCGACGACTCCATCGGCGACTTCGCCGACTTCTCGTCGGGATTCGTGGGGTTCCGCATCGACGAGGAGCTGGCCAGCATCGGCGCCAGCACAGTGGTGGGCCGCACACCCGACGTCACCGGCACGCTCGAGATCGAGGGCGCGACCATCACCTCCACCGAGATGCTGGTCGACATGACCACCCTCACCACCGGCATCTCGAACCGCGACGGGGCAATCCGGCGCCAGGCCATCGAGACGAACACCTTCCCCGAGGCGACGTTCTCCCTCACCTCGCCCATCGAGCTCGGGACACTGCCCGACGACGGTGTCCCGGTCGACATCACCGCGACCGGCGACCTCACCGTGCACGGCGTCACAAACAGTGTCGACATTCCGCTCACGGCCGAGCTCAACAGCGGTGTCATCGTCGTCGCGGGCGAGCTGGGCCCGTTCTTGTTGTCGGACTTCGACATCCAACGGCCGTCGGCGGCCGTGGTGCTGTCGGTCGAGGACAACGCGATCATGGAGCTCCAGCTCTTCTTCACCCAGGGCTGACTCACGGGAGCCACCTATCATCGGTTCGGTGGACCACCTGTCGCGTCTCCGCGAGATCTGCATGGCCCTGCCCGAGGTGAACGAGCGACTGAGCCACGGTTCGCCCACCTTCTTCGTGCGTGACAAACGAGTGGTCGCGACAGTCCACGACCACCAGGGCGAGGACGCGTTGTGGGCGCCGGCGCCGACCGGTGTGCAGGCCCAGCTGGTCGAGTCCGAACCGGAGCGGTTCTTCGTGCCGCCCTACGTCGGACCGAGCGGGTGGATCGGGCTCCGCCTCGATGTCGATGTCGACTGGGACGAGATCGCGGCGATCGTCGAGGAGTCCTACCGTCACGTGGCGCCGAAGAAGCTCATCGCCCGACTCGACGCCGACGAGGGACCGGAGCGGTAGCATCGGTCCTTCTGGGAGAGGTGGCCGAGTCAGGTTGAAGGCGCTTCCCTGCTAAGGAAGTAACTGCCGTAAGGTGGTTCGTGGGTTCAAATCCCACCCTCTCCGCTCTCAGGTAGGTCGAAGTTGTCCCTCGGTCGCCCAGCCCTGGTCATTGTCTTGCTCGCGGCGCTCACGGCGCCGATCACGGCCGCTCCCTCGTCGAGCCAGGAGCCCGTCGATGGTGCGGCCTTCGGCCGGCCCGACACCGTCGGTGTGCGCCGAGGCGACGAGTTCCTCCTCCGGAGCTCCAACACGTCCGGCCCCGCCGACACCTCGTTCGAGTACGGCGAACCCGGCGACGTCGTGGTGGTCGGCGACTGGAACGGCGACGGCACCGACACCGTCGGCATCCGGCGCGGCAATGCCTACTTCCTGCGGAACTCCAACACGCCGGGCCCGGCCGAGATCGTCGTCGGCTACGGAAATCCCGACGACATTCCAGTGGTCGGCGACTGGAACGGCGACGGCACCGACACCCTCGGCGTCCGCCGCGGCAACGTCTACTTCCTCCGCAACTCCAACACATCGGGCCCCGCCGACATCACCCTCGGCTACGGAAGCCCCGACGACACACCGGTCGTCGGCGACTGGAACGGCGACGGCACCGCCACCCTCGGC
>JAOTZB010000184.1 GCA_029861625.1 Acidimicrobiia bacterium | reverse complement strand
TCCTAGCTGCCCACCCCACCCCACCCCCACGAAATTGCGGCGATGGCGCGCGCTACGCGCGCGTGACCGCCGCAATTTCGTGGTGGTGGACAGTCGGTTGCGACCTTCGGCTCTACCGCCGAGCCCGGCCCCGTTACATGGTGGCCGTAGGTATGAGATGGGGGAAGGCAGATCGTATGGACGAATCCCAGTCGATGATGACGACCGGGGTCGTGGTGCCCCGATTGGGCGGACCCGAAGTGCTGGTGGTGCGCCCCTGGGCAGTGCCCGCGCCGGCGCCCGACGAGGTGCGCGTGCAGGTCGACGCCGCAGGCATCAGCTTCGCCGATCTGTTGATCTGTCAGGGCATCCACCCCGAACGTCGCAAACCGCCGTTCGTCCCCGGTTGGGATGTCGTCGGCGAGGTCGACTCGGTCGGTTCTGCGGTACGCGATATCGCGGTCGGTGACCGCGTCGCCGGCCTCTCGATCGTCGGCGGCTGGGCCCGACACGTCGTGCTCCCCGCGTCACGGGTCGTACTCCTCCCCCACGAACTCGAGGCCGAAGCCGCCGTGTGCCTGGTGATGGACTACATCGTCGCCTACCAGATGCTGACCCGCTCGGCGTCGCTGAAGCGCGGCGACACCGTCCTCGTCCAGGGCGCCGGTGGTGGCGTCGGCACCGCGCTGATGCAGGTTGCGCGCGCACTGGACGTCCGGGTGCTCGGGACCGATCGGGAGAGGAAGCGGTCCCACATCGAAGCCCAGAGCGGCACGCTGATCGACTTCGAAACAGAAGACGTCGTGGAACGATGCCGCGAGCTGACCGGCGGACGCGGCGTCGACGTCGCCTTTGACGGAATCGGCGCCACCGCACGCCACTCACTGCAGGCAGTGCGGCCGGGCGGCAAGCTGGTCTGGTTCGGAATGGTCACGATGCTCACCGGCGGTACCCGCGACCTCTCCAAGAGCGCGAAGACCATCGGGAACGTCCTGCCGGTGTTCGCCCGGAACCTCGTCCCTGGGGGCAAGCGCACCTCGCTCTACAGCATCCAGATGCTCGCCAGGAAACACCCCGACTGGTATCGCGAAGACCTCTCGATCCTGTTCGGGATGCTGTCCCGCGGTGAGATCGACCCCACCATTGCCGCAGTGTGGAAGCTCGACGAAGTGCCGGCAGCGGCGGCGGACATGGCCGCCGGAGCGCTACCCGGCAAACAGGTCATCAACGTCGCAGCCCACTGACTCCACCCGAAATTGCGGGGCCAGCGCGCGCAGCGCGCGCGTGAGCCCCGCAATTTCGGGCTGCGGCGGGTTCGCTGGTGGTGCCGAGGTCAACGGCCTGGACCCAGCGGCCCCGCGGGTGGGGAACGACGAGGTTCGGCCATCCACGAATGGCTGGGCGTGGCCTTCTCGAGGGGTGGCGGGTCGATCAACGACGTCGGCGCAACGGTGCCGGTGGCGCTCACATACGTGAAGACGAACTCACCGAATCGACACCACCAGCCGGTGAAGACCGAATCTTCCTCCGTGGTGACATACAGACTGCGCCAGCCGCCGTCGAGCTCCTCGCTCATGATCTTCACATCCACGGAGCGGGTGTCGCGCCTGAGCCCTGTCCGCAGCACCTTCAGTGCACTTTCCTTTGCCGACCAGATGAGATTGGCCAGCAGGTCGTGGTCGTGCGGCGCGGCCTCGATGTCCGCCCGTTCCTCAGACGTGAAGTAGTCGGCCACGAAAGCCGAGCTCCGCGGCTCGACCAGCTCCAGGTCACAGCCGATCGGACGGTCGCCGCCGATGACCGTGCACACCGCCCAGTCGGCGCGGTCGGTCATCGAGATGCTCATCGGAGCCCGCCGGCCGTCGAAGAAGACCTCGGGTGCGCCGTCACTGGCGTTCCGTATCACCAGATCGCGCAGAATTGCCGTGTCCTCCTCGAGGCGGAGCGCCCTGGCCACTGCTCGCTTCGCCGTCCATCGCCCCAGTCGGGCCTCCTCGCGTCGCTTGGCGTAGGGAAAACCCTGCAATCGCTCGGCCTCGGACGGGGTGAGCCAGTGGTCGTGATCGGGCAGATCGGTCATCCCCACCGCCAGGTACCGCGGGACGGCGCCACGCACCTCAGGCCATGGCACGTTCGATGCCCCGCTCGATCGCCTCGATCAGATAGGGCCGAAGTCTGTCGGGCGCGATGATCGTGTTGACCGAACCGACGCGTTTCGCGCGCCCGATGTCATGCCTCGCGTCGAACTCCGCGGCCACCTCACCGAGCTTCTCGGCGTGAACCTGCTGTTGCCGAGCGTCCAGCTCACGACTCAGCGCCACGCGCTCGACGCCTTCGGTCTCGGCCAGCAAGGCCTCCAGTTCACGCACGCGAGAGTCGGCGGCGGCCCGTTCCTTCACGTCGCGTGCGAACACGACAGCCGCCGCCGGCGCGCCACCGATCACCGAAGCGTGTGAACCTTCGATCGCGGCGACCTCCAGATTGTCGTTGAGCGCCACGGAGAACACGACGAAGGCTCCGCCGTGGTATCGGGATACGACACAGAAGACCAGTGGTCCGTCGAAATTGACAACCGCCCGTCCGATCTCGGCGCCGAACTCGAGCTGGCGCCTGCGCATCGACTCCGGCGACCCGTCGAAGCCCGACAGGTTGGCCAACACCACGAGCGGGCGGTTCCCGCTGGCCGCGTTGATGGCGCGGGCCACCTTGCGGGAACCCACCGGGAACAGGGTGCCCGATGTCCAGTGATCGGGCCCGTCGGCAGGGACGAATCCCGGGCGGGCGAGGTTCTTGGACTCGAAGCCGATGATGGAGATCGGCCGCCCTCCCATGAAGGCGTCCCACACGACGACGATCTCTGCGTCGCGCATGCCGTACCAACGCTCGAGCGTCGGGTGGTCTTGGTCGACGGCCGCCGCCATCACCCGCCGGATCTCGAATGGCTGCTTGCGGCCGGGGTTCGTGTCTTCGTCGAACACCTCACCGACGGTCGCGAACTGCCCACCATGGGAGGCCTCCCCGACGTCACGATCGACGGGGTCGCGCGTGTCGGCCGGCCGCGCGAATCGTTCGCCCGGCGAAACGTAGGTGTACTCGTAGTGCTGCATCAACAGCCGGCACGCATCGGTGAGGTCCCGTGCGAAGTACTGGGCCTGTCCGTTGGGGCCCATGATGCGCTCGTAGCCTCCGATGCCCGTATTGTCCTCGGCCGAGACCCCACCGGAGAAGTCGAGTGCATCCTTGCCCGTCAACACCATGGCGCTGTCGGGCATCATGATCAGAATGCCCCGCGTGTGCATGAGCATGGTTGCTTCGGCGTTCCAGTAGGGCTGGGCACCGACATTGATGCCCGTCACGATCACGTTGACCTCACCACCGGCCTGGGTGAACTCGATGATGCGACGGAGCACCGAGGCGATCCAGTCCATGTTCTCGGTTCCGCTCTCCATCGAGATCAGAGCACCGGCCGACACCGCGAACCACTCGACCGGGAGCTCCAGCTCGGTTGCGAGCTCGAACGCGGCGATGATCCGCCGGCATTCCGGCTCGGCGAGGTTTCCCATGCCGCGGCTGGGGTCCCCCAGGATGATCACCCGCCTGACACCTTCGGGATATCGGGGCGTCATGTTGGAGACGATGCCGACCACGATGTTGGCGTCGTTCTCACCCGGTGCCCGATCGACCGGCACGAGCCGGCCTTGCTCGAGGTCGAATTCGGTGAACATGCCCATCGGGACGCCGTAACTCGACTGACCCTGAGGGGCGATCATCCGGATGATCTCGTAGGGATGGGTCAGACCCCGCTGCCTCAGTCGCGCCACCTTCTGCTCGTACTCCCCGAGCGGCCTGATCGGATCGGTCGACGGTTCCCTGACCCGGATCCGTATCTCGCCGCCGACCGCGTCGGTGGCCTCGATCACTTGGCGCTGCGGCTCACCATTCTCATCGCGGATCCGAGCGAGCACCTCCACCTTCTGGAGACCCAGACCGTCGGCATCGGGAGCGAGACGCTCGACGAGATGGGACATCTCCTCACCTGTGAGGTCGACGGTCGGCCAGACATAGAGCACGACCCGGTTCGATTGGAGACGTTCCCGGGCCGGACGATGGGCCTGGAAACGGCGGATCACCCCGAGCACCTCCTGGATGACCCGCTCGGCCTCGGGGAGACGCACCAACTCACCGGCTTCGTCGCGGACCGGAGTCAGATCCCGCACCTCGGCCAGGGCGAACAGCCGCTCGTCGCGAGGGTTGCCGCGAGCCCGCCCGTGGAAGACATACACGTCTTCGGGGCTGGAGACCCGTTCGATGTCGAACTCGTCCAGTCGCCACAGTTCCAGTCGCTTCCCCATCATGGGGTGCATGTTGCGATATTGGCTGACTTCCCGATAGCCGCCCTCACCATCGGGCCGGAAGGTGACGTGCAGAGCGCCCGACATCCCCGCCCCGGCACCGCGGTCGGAAATGGCCACGACGATGCGCCGCAATGCGAAATGGCCGAGCGTCGATCTCAGGATGGCGGCAACGTGGTCGCGTGTCCGATCAGCGTCGACCGCGGCTCCTTCCCTCCACACGTAGAGGTCGAGCACCACGTCGTGATCGGGGTCGACGCCGTCGATGACCGGCGTGAGCATCTGCGTCGCACCCTCGAGATCGTCGTAGCTGACATGGGTGCCGATGACCTCGACGCGACCGCCTTCGTGGTCGTATTCGGCCGACGAGCAGAACAGCCCGTCATGCTCGACGACCCGGAGGTTCTCCAGATTGCGAATCCGGTAATACCGCCGGGTCATCACCTCGACCATCGACCTCCTGAGCCGGGGAGAGGCCTCGGCGAATCGGTTGGAGAGAAGTGTCATGAGTGGCTGGGGGCACTCCACCAGGGCCTCGACGGAACGGGCCTGCTCCTCTTGGGAGGAGTCAGCGTCGAGGACGGCCAGGTGGGCCTCGGCTTCGGCCAAGATCCGATTCCTGATCTCGTCGAGGAACGGCTCGTCGAACAGCCGGTAGCTGAGCTCGTAGGCGAGGTCGTGGACGGCGGGGTATCGGTCCCGTGACTCGCCGATGACGCGTCCCAGCAGGAGCCGGAGCGACGCATCCCCCTCGGAGTCGGCGTGTTCGAGGCGGTTCTCCAACACCTCCAGCAGCGGGGCCACCTGATCCTGCATCCGACGCTGGGAGACCACGATGCGGAACAGGGCGGCATCGAGCGCGTTGGTCGGTGCGAGACCATCCACACCGAAGTGGGTCAACGTCCGCTCGAGCTGATCGACGAAGGCGTCGGGAAGCTCGCGGCCTCCGGACTCGGGACGTCGCAGGTAGTCGAAGAGGTATTCCTCGGTGGTCCGACGGGTCAGGTCGTCGAGATCGTCACCCAACCCGGGCTCACGGCGGAAGAGAGCGGCGATGTCGCTGAAGATCGTCAAGACGTCCTCCTCGCGTGCGCGGATCTCTGCCGCCTCCAGCGAGTCGGGGCACCGCGTGACCCCAGCGGTGGCCATGGCCCGCAGGAGATGGGGCTCGATGTCGAAACCCAAGAGCAGCTGTCGCAACGCGTCGAGGTGGTGCCGGCACCGATCGTGGTTGAACTCGCCCGAGGTGGCCAGGCCGTCGAAGGTGACCCGGTCACCGAGCCGGTCACGGTCGCCCTCGGTCGGCCGGACGATCAACAGCGGTGCCCCGGCGCCCACCTGGGCATTGGGTCCCACGAGCACCTCTTCGACCACACCGGCGAACTCGGCTTCGATGGCGGTTTCCATCTTCATGGCCTCGATGACGGCGAGCCGATCCCCCGCCGCGATCTCGGCACCCGGCTCGACCTCGATCGACACGACCACCGCCGGTGCCGGGGAGCGCAGGATGCCACCCTCGTCGTGAGTGATGCGGTGGGTTCGCCCGTCGACCTCGACAAGATGGGTCACGCCGTGGAGCGTCGAGAGGATCCTGTGGGTGCGGTCGCCGAACGCGAGCCGGGAACCGGCGCGGCCGAGGCCTTCGCGCCGCACCGTGACCGACCAGCCGTCGACATCGATGCGATACTCCGCTGGTCCGAGCTGGTACACGACCAGGGTGTATTCCTGGCCGCGGTACCGAAGGCTGACGGTGCGGCCGATCTCGACATCGACATCCGGTCGACCTCGAAGGGCCGATCCACGGAACTGACGGATCTCCACCGCCATCTGTTCACGGTGGGCGTCGATGGCAGCCGCGGCGATCGCGACGTTGGCGTGGGGCACCGGCGGGTGAGCGCCACCTGACCTGCGGTCGACCCAGCCGACATCGGCGCTGGCCGAGGCGACGTCGGGTTCGGTCAGCAACGCTTGCAGGAAGGCCTTGTTGCTGGTGCCATTTCGGAGCACGACGGTGGTATTGGCCAAGCCCCGACGGAGCCTTGCGAGGGCCTCGGGGCGGTCGCGACCCACTGCGATCACCTTGGCGATCATCGAATCGAACTCGGCGGCGACGTCGTCGCCTTCCTCGACGCCACTGTCGATTCGAAGACCGGGACCGGTGGGCAACCGGAGCAGCTCTATCCGGCCCGGAGTGGGAGCGAACCCCGCTTCTGGATCCTCTGCATTGACCCTCGCCTCGATGGCGTGTCCGACCGTCGGCGGTGGGTCACCCTCGAGCAGCCCTCCCCGAGCCACATACAGCTGGAGTTTCACCAGATCGAGTCCGGTGGTGAGCTCGGTCACCGGATGTTCGACCTGGAGGCGAGCATTCACCTCCATGAACCAGAACTCGTCCGCGCCGGGGTCGAAAAGGAACTCGACGGTCCCCGCGTTCTCGTAACCGGCCTTCACGCCGATGCGGGCGGCAGCCTCGCGCACGGCGCAGTCCTGGTGATGGTTGAGCGCCGGTGAGGGCGCCTCTTCGAGAATCTTCTGATTCTTGCGCTGGACGCTGCAGTCGCGAACTCCGACCGGCCACACGGTGCCGGCCGAGTCGCCCACGATCTGGACCTCGATGTGTCTGGCCCGAGGCATCAGGGTCTCGAGGAAGACCGTCTCGTCGCCGAAGCCATTGAGCGCTTCGGCCTGCGCTGAGCGAAAGGCCGCTTCGAGGTCCTTGTTCGACTCGACGCGACGGATTCCCCGTCCCCCGCCTCCTGCCGTCGCCTTGACGAGAAGCGGATAGCCGAGGCGCGCGGCATGGGCCTGGGCGTCTTCGATGGTGCCCACTGCTCCGCCGCTCCAGGGGGCAACCGGCACATTCGACGACTCGGCAAGCTGTTTGGAGCTGATCTTGTCGCCGAGCCGCCGAATCACCTCAGCTGACGGACCGATGAAGGTCACGCCCAGCCGGTCGCACATCGCGGCGAATTCGGCATGTTCGGCAACGAAACCCCAGCCGACCCAGGCGGCGTCGGCCCGGGTCGAGACGAGCGCACGCTCGAGCCGGGAATAGTCGAGGTAGCTGACCTGGCTGTTCCCCTGGACGTCGGTGAACGTCGCCGACCCCAGGTTGTGGGCAATGTCGGCTTGGCGCACGAACATCGCTCTCCGATCAGGTTCGGTGTGGAGCGCGATCGTCTTCATGTCGGTGCCATGGGCGTGATTGAGCTCCT
>JAOTZB010000485.1 GCA_029861625.1 Acidimicrobiia bacterium | reverse complement strand
CTTGGGACGCATCCAAAGGATCAGTGGTACGAG
This sequence comes from Acidimicrobiia bacterium, assembly GCA_029861625.1. Lineage (GTDB taxonomy): Bacteria > Actinomycetota > Acidimicrobiia > Acidimicrobiales > JAHEJN01 > JAOTZB01. The sequence continues at coordinate 1,999 of JAOTZB010000485.1, read as the reverse complement.
GAGAAGCAACAACAGGAGGAGTGGCCAAAGCGGTAGACCGTCGTCGTTGTGTTTGTCCTGGAAGTCCTGAGCCGATGCGAAGCCGAACGGGATGAAGGCGCTTTGCTGATCGCCGGGATCAACCGCAACCGTGACGGTTGCCGAGGTCACAGGACTGAAGTTGGCGACGGGGCCTTCGAGGCCGACGCTCACTTCATAGGTGCCCGGTTCGAGATCGAGGAACTCGAAGCCACCGTCGAGGCCGCTCGTCTGCGTGCCAACGATCGCACCGCCGCGACTCAGGGTCACGGTGGCGCCGTCAATTCGCTGCTCACCCGATCCGCCACCGGCGGCATCGTCAACAACACCGTTCCGGTTCTTGTCGAGCCAGACAACGCCGATGATCCCGGATCGCTCGGCCGGCGGCAAGGCTCCGGCCAGGATGAAGTCGACTCGGGTGATGTTCTCCTCGGCGTCGACTTCGACGGTGAAGCCACCTTGCCTCGGCTCCACGAGCAAGAGACCGGGCGGAACCGTGATCTCGACCTCATACCGACCTGGAGGCACCTCGAACCGGTAGCCGCCCTCGAGGTCCGTTTGTGTGAGGAGCTCGAAAGCTGGGTCGAGCTTGGATTGAAGCGTGATCGGAACGCCAACGGTTTCGCTCAGATCGCCTGCACTGTCCTGCGTCCACACGGTGCCCGACAACGACTGGGGATATTCGGTGAGCGGGTCGTCCTGTATACGCACGAGGGCGAACTCTCGGCGCCAAGTACCACCGATCTCGATCTCCGTGACGATCGGCAGGGTGTAGTTGACGACCCGGTAGCCGAGCTCTCTCGCCTCGAACACGGGGAACTCGATCGTATATCGGCCGCTTCCGCACGAGACCCTGAAGGCGCCGTCTTCGTCGAATCGGCTCTTGAACGGTGCGAGCTGTCCGGATTTCACGAAGCTGATCGGACAGGTCTGGGTGCGTGCGGCGAGGGCAATCGGTGAGCCATGCCCTCCGGCCCCGTGCAGCGTTCCGGCGGTGCCCACACCCGGCTGCACGCTGGGCATCAGCAGGTTGGCGAAGCTCGCTTCGCCGGCGGCGACCGTTGTGACGAATGGGAGCCCGTACTCGACCTGCAATGCAAGCTCCGTTACTCCCGGCGGGGGTCCTTCTCCCGGTCCACGGACTCCGTCGCCGTTCTCGTCGACGAACACGAGCCCGGCGATGTCGCCTCCCAGGACGCCTCCATCCGCGGAGTCCACTCGTACGCCCGCAACGGCGAAGTCGTCGCCTTCACCGTCGCCGGGCAGCGAATCGGAGTCGGGCTGATCGACCGAGACCGCTTCTGCCGAGATCTCGAAGTTGCCCGCCACGTTTGCTTGCATCAGGAAAACCGCCGAATCCGAGGATCCTGATACGAGGTCGCTGGGACGCCACACAAGGTCCTCAGCCGCGGTGAATGAGGTCGGCGGGAACACGGCGAGCGTGATGCCGGTCGCGGTGGCGGGCCCGGTGTTCGTGACTAACACCGTTACCGCAAACGCCTGGCGAACCCCAACCAGCGCCTGGCTGGATGCGACCGAGACCTCGAGATCGATCAGGGTCTCGGGCGGAGCGACAACGGAAACCGTGACGGCACCCACTGCGCAGCGAGTCGGCGTGCCCGAATCGCATACCGTGTAACCGAACGTCGTTTCACCCACGAAGTTCTCGAGAGGCGCGAAGACGATCGCCCCGTCGACGATCGCCGCCTCCGAAACGCCGACCGCAGCGATAGCGATGGCGTCACCGTCGGGATCGGAGTCGTTCCCCAAAACGTCGATGCGGACCGACGTGTTGACATCGGTAGTCGCAGAGTCGCTGTTCGCTATGGGTGGTCGGTTCGTTCCTTTGTCGCCGCCGCCGCCGTCGTCGTCGTCACTGACGGTGATGGTGAAGGTTTGGGGTGGCGAGGTGTCGACTCCGCCGTTGGCGGTCCCCCCGTCGTCTTGGACCACCACATCAAACGACGACGAACCCTCCACC
>JAOTZB010000484.1 GCA_029861625.1 Acidimicrobiia bacterium | reverse complement strand
CCCCGGCGATCATCGGCGCCGACCAAGGCTGCCACCCAGGACTGGGACGACCGCGAATCGGTGCTGGAGAACCGGGTGGAGATGTTCGAGCTGCTCACCGGGCCAGCCCATCCCTACGACGCAGCGTCACGGCGAGCCCTGTTCGAGGCCGAGATCGATCGTGCGGTGAACTTCTCCAGTACCCAGAACCACGGGCCTGCGATCGAGGCGTCCGACCGGTGGCACGAGCGCCTGGGGTCGATCTCGGTACCCACGCTCGTGATCCATGGGACGGCCGACCCGATCCTGCCGTTCGATCACGGCGAGGCGCTGGTCGATTCGATCCCCGGGGCCACGATGCTGGCGCTGGACGGGGTCGGCCACGAGTTGCCGGAAGCCGAGTGGGACCGGGTCGTGGCCGCCCTCATCGAGCACACCAGCTGATCGACGTCAGATCACGCCATCCCAAAGGGCGACGCGTTCGTCGTCGGGCCGGTTGACGACCGCAGGGGTCTCGTCGAGCAGCATCGTCGGTCGATCGGCGGGCTCGTAGCGGGGCCAGGTGGGCAGCGCATCGTTGTTGGGATCGCCGCCTTTGACGAAGCTCACCCAGGCGGCGTGCACCTTGTCGGCCAGCGCCTGGGGCGGGTCGTCGCCTACGAAGCCCTGAGCCTGGGGGTTGTCGAGCATGTTGAACGCGAACGGAACTTCGAGGAAGTGGTGGGCGCCCCACGCCCCGCCGGCCGCCGGGGTCCGCCAATCGAAGCGGTACATCCAGATGTTGGCGTTGTGCCCGGCCTGAGCATCGGCCATCCGGATCGCCGGCACCGTGAACATGCGGTCGGTCTCGATCGCTGCCACCAGCTCGTGGTATTCGGCGCCGGGCAGTCGCTGCTGGTACACGGCGAGCGCAGCCGACCCGTCCTTGCCGGCCATGCCGAACACCCCGTCCATCGTGGCCGTCACGAGCTCCTCGTTGAACATCTCCTTGAGGTCGACGAGGAAGATCAGCGCCTCCTCCATCGTGGTGCCGATCATCACATCGATGTCAGACGCCGATCCCCCGGCGATCGCGGCCAGCGGGATCTCGGGCAGGGCCTCGGTGCCGTAGGTCGGCTGAAACGCCATGGCCGAAGCGGCGGCCTCGCCGAACCGGTTGGGATCGCGGGTCTCGGCCAGCTCGTCGCCCAGCTTCTGTTGGGTCTGCAGCATCAGCTCCGAGGGCACCCGCTCGAGGGCGTCGAGGTCTCCCGGCTCCACTCCGAGCATGTCGAGCATGTGACCGGCGATCATCGTGGCCGTCGGAGCGCTGATGCCGTTGCTGGCCGCCCCGCTCTGAGGGATCGCCCGATGGAACAGGCCGCGAGCGGCCGGCATCGCCATCAGCGTGCTGACGCTCATCCCACCGGCCGACTCACCGGCGATCGTCACCTGGTTCGGGTCGCCCCCGAACGCCGCGATGTTCTCCTGCACCCACCGCAGCGCGGCGATCTGATCGAGCATCCCGAGGTTGCCGGAGTCGCTGAGGTCGGCGAAGTGCTCGCCGAGATGCCAGAAGCCCTGCACCCCGAGCCGATAGTTGATCGTCACGCAGACGACGCCGTTGCTGGCGAACGACGCGCCGTTGTACACGTCGTCGATGCCGCTGCCGGCATAGAACGCGCCGCCGTGGATCCAGACGAGCACCGGCAGGCCCGAGGCCCCGGGATCGGGGGTCCAGACGTTCAGGTTGAGGCAGTCGTCGCCGGCGGGATTCTGAGGCGTGCCCAGCTCGCCGAAGATGCCCGGCATCGGTTGCTGGAGGGCGACCAGACCGTAGTCGGTCGCTGGCCGCACCCCGTCCCACGGCTCGACCGGTTGCGGAGGGCGAAGCCGCTTGGCGCCGACCGGCGGGGCCGCGTACGGGATCCCCTTGAAGGCGTGGGTGCCACCGTCGTCGGCCCCCTGTACCCCACCGGACGCGATCTGCACGGTCGCTGCTGGCATCTCTGTTCCCCCTTGTCCTTCCTGGTTCGGCGCAGGCAACGGTTGGCCCGGCCGACGGCTCGACCTTA
>JAOTZB010000183.1 GCA_029861625.1 Acidimicrobiia bacterium | reverse complement strand
ACCCACGTCGGCCCAGCCCGTCGGATACAGCCAGACCCCGGAATCGGCCCGCTGCACCAGGAGAATCTCTCCGGCGTCGTTGCCGACGATCGCTCCGACTGTTGTCTTCGGGGTGACGTAACCCGGGACGCCCTTCCCCACCCCCTTGAGCCACTCGGTGACCCTCGTGTCGACGTCGATGCCCTGGTCGATCGCGGCGCGGATGTCGGCCGCGATGTTCAGGACCTCCTCGAATCGCTCCCGTTCGTAGAGACTCTCGGTGAACCCGAGCCCCGTCCGCGCGACCGCGGCCAGCGACTCGCTCCACCGCAACAACATCGCTTCGTCGACGGGCCGATCCTCCTCCGATTCGCTCATGACTCCGTGGCCTCGAGACTGTGAATGATCGCGCGTCGAATCTCGTCGATGTGGTCGGCGTCGGTGATCTTCGCACCGCGCGAGTCGTGGACGTAGAACGAGTCGACGGCCTGATCGCCCAGGGTCTGCACCTTGGAGCGGGAGATGTCGAGATCGAGCTGCGCCATGGCGTGGGCCAGGTGGCACAACAGCCCGAGCGAGTCGGTCGCGCCGACCTCGATCACCGTCGCGTTCGCCGCCGACTCGTTGTCGAACGACACCCGCATCGGGACAACCGGATCGGGGCCGGCCGCCGACCGGCGGCGGCGATAGGTCCTCGTGCGATCGTCGAGCCTCGCGAAGATCGCCAACCGACCGTCGAGCGCCGCCTCGATATCGCGTCGTAGTGAGGTCTCATCGATGCCACCGGGGCCGGGTTCGACCCGGAAGACCTGGAGGGCCATGCCGTTCTCGCTGTGCACATCGGCCTGGAGGACATCGAGGCCATGGAGCGCCAGGCTGCCGGCAACGCGCCACAACAACGCCGGCCGATCGGGCGTCGCGACGGTGACCGTGTCGTCGCGGATGATGATCTGCCGTCGTTGCGTGGTCGTGAGCGCCAGTTGCTCGTCGGTCGGGAAACGACGTGGCAGCGAGCCGACGTCGCCGATGGCGAGCATCGAGTCGGCCCGATGGACGAGATCCCGCACGAGCCCGGCCTTCCACCTGCTCCATGCTGCTGGTCCGGTGGCGATCGAGTCGGCCTCGGTGAGCGCGTCGAGCAACTTCAGGACACGCGCCGATCCGACCTGTTCGGCCACGAACGTGACGGTCGAGTCGTCGTCGACGTCGCGACGGGTCGCGACGTCGGGCAACAGGAGATGGTGCTCGCACATGGCAACGAGCACGGCGATCTCGTCGGCGGGATACCCCATTCGACCTGCGACCGCCAGGATCATCTCGACGCCGACCTCGGTGTGATCACCTGGATAACCCTTCCCGATGTCGTGCAGCAGCGCACCGACCACGAGCAGTCCGGGGTCGTCGACCCGATCGACGACGCGGGCCGCCTGGGCGGCCGCCTCGAGCAGGTGTCGGTCGACGGTGAATCGGTGGTACGCGTTCCGTTGTGGCTTGCTCCGGCACGGCTCCCACTCGGGAATGAGCCTCACGAGGAGTCCGACATGGTCGAGCGACTCCATCACCGGAATCGCCGGGAAACCGTGCAGCAGCAGCTTCTCGAAGAGCGTCCTGGCTTCGTCGGGCCATGGGGTCGGCAGATCGGGCGCCTCGACCACGAGCCGGTCGAGCGCGTCGCGGTCGAGACCCAGATCGTGGCGCGCCGCCAGCTCGCTGACCCGGAGGACCGAGACCGGGTCGGTGAGATCGGCGTCGGCGGTCAGCTGCACCAGCCGACCGACCCGCTCGACGCCTGGGCCGATCGACTCGCGATGGATCGGGCGGAACCACCGTCGTCGCCGGTCCGACGAGATGCCATGCCACGCCTCGTCGCTGGTCCACGAGATCACCTTGGCGGCCGCGGCCACGGCGGACATGAGCGCATCGGCATCGGGGTAGCTCAGTGCCTCGGCCACCGCATCCTGCTCCTCGAGCAACAACACGTCGTTGGCCCGGCCGGTGCTGCGGTGCAGCTCGACCCGGCCAGCCAGGATCGTCTCGTAGGCCTGGATCACCGCTGGGTCGTCGCGGCCCGCGTGGACGACGTCGGTCGCCGCCGCCCACTGCATGGCATGGACATCGCGCAGGCCACCCCGACCCGCCTTGAGATCGGGCTCGAGCAGGAACGCGACCTCGCCGGCATCGCGATGGCGGGAATCGGTTCGCTCGCGCAGCACCGGTAACCACGTGCGCCCCATCCGCTGCCACTGCGTGCGGGCGGCATCGGCGAGACGCCGTGTGACGGCACGATCGCCGGCGAGGTGTCGGATCGACAGCAACGAAGTTGCAGTGTCGAGGTCGTCCTTGGCGAGCGTCAGGGCCTCCTTCTGGGTGCGGACCGAATGGCCGAGCTTCAGCCCTTCGTCCCAGATCGGGTACCACAGACCCGAGGCCACCTCCTCGATGTCGGCGTTGCGTTCGTGCACGAGGACCACGTCGATGTCGCTCTGGGGACTCAGCTCGGCGCGGCCGTACCCCCCGACGGCGGCGAGCGCCATCCCCGACTGCGCCGCGCCCACCGAGTCGTACAGCGCAGCGAGCCACTCGTCGACGCGCCGGCTGTACGCCCGGCAGAACACAGTGCCGACCAGCGACCGGTCGGCGAACAACTCGGCGCGAGCGAGCGAGGAGGTCACGACGGCAAACCTACCGTCGCTCCGGCCTGCCCCGTGGGAGAGCGCCGCGGTCCGGCGGCACGGAATCGGAGGGAGTGCCGGTCATCCGATCCGGCCGAAACCGGAGTCCGCGTAGTTGTAGGCAGTCTCGGCGTGCTGGCTCTGATCGAGGCCCACCTGCTCGTCGTCGGCCGACACCCGCAACCCGATGGTGGCGTCGATCGCCTTGGCGATGACGAAGGTGATGGCGAAGGAGTACGCGGCAACCACGACGATCGACAGGATCTGGTTCCACAACAGCTCACCGCCGCCGAAGAAGACACCCTCGATGAAGTCTCCGCCGGGAATGGCGCTCGAGTCGGCGAAGAACCCCAGCAGGACCCCCCCGACGACACCTCCGACGAGGTGCACTCCCACCACGTCGAGCGAGTCGTCATAGCCGAATCGGAACTTCAGCTGGATGGCAAGGAAGCACAGCACGCCCGCAGCCGCGCCGAACGCGATCGAATGGAGACTCCCGACGTAGCCGGCGGCGGGTGTGATCGCCACGAGGGCGGCGACGACGCCGCTCGCCGCGCCGAGCGTGGTGGCCTGACCGTCCTTGAGATACTCGGCGACCAACCAGGCGATCATGCCGGCAGCGGCGGCGATGAACGTGTTGACGAACGCCTGCGCGGCCTGCGCGTTCGCACCGAGGGCGGACCCCGCGTTGAACCCGAACCAGCCGAACCAGAGAATGCCGGCGCCCAACATGACGAGCGGCAGGTTGTGGGGCAACATCCCCTCGCGCGGCCAACCCCGGCGAGGACCGAGCACGATCACGAGTGCCAACGCGGCCGCACCGGCGTTGACATGGATCGCAGTACCACCCGCGAAATCGAGCGCCGGAAGCCCTTCGATCCAGCCGTTGCCCCCGTACACCCAGTACACGACCGGCGAGTACACGAGCAGCGACCAGACCGGCACGAACACGGCCCATGCCATGAACCTCATGCGATCGGCCACGGCGCCCGAGATCAGCGCGGGTGTGATGGCGGCGAACGTCATCAAGAACGCGAACGTCGACACGGCCTCGGCGCCTTCGATGTCCTTCATGCCGATGTGATCGAGGTTGCCGATGATCGCAGAGCTCCCGTCGCCCAGGGCCAGCGAGTATCCGATCACGACCCACACGAGGGGCACGATGCCGAGACAGAGCATGTTCATGTTCAACATGTTCAGCACGTTCTTCGAACGGACCATGCCCCCGTAGAACAGGGCGAGCCCGGGCACCATGAACACCACGAGCGCCGCAGAGACGAGCACCCACGCGACGTCGCCTTCGGTCATTTCACCACTCCCCCTCGTTCCCGGCGGGGCCTACGCCTGCCGACACATCCGGGCAACAGTACGCGTTCGATCCACATCCTGCGATCCGGTCGATGTGGGAGACTTCGGGTCATGGCCGTGCGTGAGGACTGCCGTCACTACTCCAGCCGGTCGACCCCGACCGGCGACAAGTCGCAGCGATGTCGCATCGATGCGAACGAGCCGACGCCGTTCGCCTGTCCGGAGGGATGCCTGTTCTTCGAGCCGCGACCCATCAGCGACAGTGGCTGGTTCGGCCGCTGAAAACGGCGACTGCGCCTCACCCGATCAGGTCGTCGACCTCACGGAAGAACCGTGACCGCGCCATGGCCTCGCAGCCCACCGCTCTGGCCCGTTCGATGAGCTCGCTGTCGACGTGGGGCGCGAATCCGATGCACCGGCTCTCGATCGCGGCGAGGGCTGCGAGATCGGGGACGCGCTGGAGGTCGACCACGACGACGTCCGCCGGCGCGGCGAGCAGACCGTCGACGCTCGACACGAAGGTCACGTCGCCGACGACACCACTGATGCGGGAGCGGTCCATCAGGTCGGGGACGAATGCCACGACGGTCACGGCTGCTCGCCCCGCCGACGCAGATGGACGAAGGCCTTGGCCGCGCCCCAGGCAAGACCGCATTCGGCCACCTCCGGACCGAAATCCGCGAAACCGGCCGGCGAGAGGTCGTAGGGGTCATGGGGAAACATCCGCGTCGCGAAGTCGTCGCGAGCGAGCGCAGCCACGCCGGCTGCCGCGAGGAGCGCAGTCGGGTAGGTCACCGCAGCACGCAGAATCGACAGGGGAGTCGTCAGCTGCTCGTCGATGTCCTTCGAGAACAGCTCACGGAGCCGGTCGCCGATGTCGGAAGAAGCCGCTCGGCCGGCCTCGTCGACGGCTGCGCTCGAGATGCCCGGTGCCGCGATCGCGGGCGCGCTGCGTTCGGCGACGCAGGCCTCGACCCACGCCGGGAGGGCTCGCCGTACGGCATCCACCAGTGCGTCCCCCAGTTCGGCGAAGGCAGCCAGGTCCTCGGCTGCCGAGCTCGACTCGGCTGCGTGATCGACCACGACCCCATGCTCTCCCATGGTCGCCCGGGCTGCACCATCCTCGCACGACCGGGCCGAGAAATGGTTCGAGGCCGCTGGACAAGCCAGCGGCCTCGAACCCACAGCGAAGCTGTGACCGACACTCGGATCTCGGAACCGCCCGTAGAACCGAGTGTCGTAGACGACTGGACCGCCCTCCGGTGTCGTCTGTTCACATCATGAGGGTTCGCGAGCCGCACGAAAATAAGCAAAACCGCCCGCATATGGGCCGATTTCCCTGGGAGTCAGACTTCCCGATGCCCGACGTCGCCGTCGAGCGCGGCGTTCGGATTCCCGGACCGGAAACCCTCGAGATCGAGCGTGACATGGCGGTATCCGGCGGCCGAGACGACATCGACAGCGGCCTCCCGGCAGTCGGCCACCGCCGGGAGCTCAGCCACTGGAACCTCGATCCGTGCGGTGTCGCCGTAGTGCCGCACCCGGAGGGATTCGAACCTCAGCCCACGTAATCCCTTCTCGGCCCGCTCGACAGCCCCGAGGACCTGGACGCTCACCGTCGTGCCGTGCGGCAGTCGTGAGGCCAGACACCGTGGCCTCGGTCGGCCATCGCCACATTGTGCCGGGAACCGCGGCAACCGGTCGATCCTGTCCGCGAACGACCTCGCGTCGCCACGAAGTCGCAGCGACCACTAGTCTGTCGAGCCATGTCCAATCCCACGGCCTCGCGGACGGGTCGATGAAGCGACAACGGGTGCTCATCGTGCTCGCCGTCATCGTGGGTCTCGTCCTCGTCATCGTCACGCCCGCGTCGGCCCAGGACGAGCCACTCACCGGCCCGGGGCTCCAGGGAACGGTCAAGGCCGGTACCGAGCCCATCGAAGGGGTCGAGTTCGAGGTCAGCCAGGACGGTGAGGTCATCGGCACCGACACCACCGACGCCGAGGGCACGTGGGGCGTCGCGGTGCCCGTCGAGGGCGTCTACCAGGTCACCATCGACATCGACACGCTCCCCGAGGGCATCACGCTTCGCAATGCCGACGGGTCCACCATCGACCGTGAGGTCGTCGGCGGCCGTCCGGCCGCGGTGATCTTCGCGCTGCAGGGGGAAGGCACCGGACCAGCCGTCGCGCCCGACCCGACGTGGAAACGGCTGCTCAACCGCGGGATGATCGCCATCACGTTCGGTCTCTTGTTGGCCATGGCCGCCGTCGGGCTGTCACTCGTGTTCGGCGTGACGGGCCTGGTGAACTTCGCCCACTCCGAGATGGTCGCCTTCGGTGCGATCATCACGTTCGCACTCGAGTCCGCGCTTCCCTTCCCGCTCCCCGTCATCGCTCTGTTGGGCTTCGGGGCCGGCGGCCTGCTGGGGTTCACGGTCGAAAAGGGCGTCTTCGCGCCCCTCCGGGCTCGCAAGCTGAACAACATCAGCCTCATGGTCGTGTCGATCGGGCTGGCCTTCGTGATGCGGCACCTGTACCTGATCTACTTCGGGAGCGAGCCGAGGTTCTTCGAGGGGTTCGGCAATCAGTCGTCGTTCTCGATCGGCCCGATCAGCCGCCCACCGAAGGACTACTGGATCACCGGCATCTCCTTCCTGGTCCTGCTCGGGGTCGGGTTGCTGCTGCAGAAGACGAAGCTCGGCACTTCCATGCGAGCCGTGTCCGACAGCCGCGACCTGGCCGAGTCGTCGGGAATCAACGTCAAGAACACCATCCTGTGGACCTGGATCGCGGGAAGTGCGCTTGCTGCCCTCGGCGGCGTGTTCCTGGGCCTCACCCAGCGCATCGAGTGGCAGATGGGTGAACGACAGCTGCTGTTGATCTTCGCTGCGGTCACACTCGGTGGACTGGGGAGCGCATACGGCGCGATGGTCGGCGGCCTCGCCATCGGCTTTGCCAGCGAGCTCTCGACGTTCTGGCTCGACAACGAGCTGAAGTTCCTCATCGCACTCGCCGCACTCGTCATCATCTTGTTGGTGCGACCCCAGGGCATCCTCGGGGTGCGAGAACGGCTCGGATGATCGGCGTCGTCTTCGCGTTCGACTTCGCCAAGGTGCTCGGCGACGCACTCGTGGCGTCGGTCGGCGTCCAGGCGGCTGCGTTCGCGCTCGCCGCCATCGGCCTCAACGTGCACTACGGGTACACCGGCCTGTTGAACTTCGGGCAGGTGGCGTTCCTTGCCGCCGGCGCCTACGGGGTGGCCATCACCACCACCCAGATCGACGCCGGCTGGTCGATCTGGCTCGGCATCGTCGTCGGCATGGGCGCAGCGGTGCTGCTCGCGCTGTTGATGGGGTTGCCGACATTACGGCTCCGTGCGGATTACCTGGCCATGACCACCATCGCCGTCGGCGAGATCCTGCGCGTTTCCCTGCGCAGCAGCCGGCTCGAGAATGTCACGGGTGGCACGTTCAGCCTCCCCCGCCCCGACGATCCCCCCATCGTCGAGACCTTCCGCGACCTCAATCCCTTCCCCGACAACACCTACGGCCTCTGGCGGGTCAACTTCAACGAGGACACGCTGTGGGTGATGGTGGTCGGGTG
>JAOTZB010000182.1 GCA_029861625.1 Acidimicrobiia bacterium | reverse complement strand
GGGGTGGCGGGCTGCGGCCAGAACGGTTGGTGGGGGTGATCGGGTCGGTGGCCCTCTCGCGTTCTGGTCGCGTTGTGTGACGGTGGGGGTGACGGGCGGCCAGAACGGTTGGTGGGGGTGATCGGGTCGGTGGCGCTGGCGCCGGCTCGACCCGAGATTGTCACACCCCGGTGCTGACCTCGAGGCATGAGAACTCCATCCGACATCCTCGATCTCGCGGCCCGGCAGCACGGCGTGATCTCGATCCGTCAGATCACCGAGCTCGGACATCCGAGGCACCTCACCCATCGGAGGATTCGCGGCGGTCAATGGACCCGGCTGTCACCGGCCGTGATCCGAATTGCGGGCTCGGCCGACACGGTTCGACAGCGAACACACGCAGCGCTTCTCGACGCGGGGCCCTGCTCGGCTGTCTCCCATGAATCGGCTCTGGCGTTGTGGGGAGTTACCGGATTCGGTGTCGAGCCGCTCAACGTCACCCGCCGTCGCACCCAGTCGCCTCGACGTCGAATGTTGGCCACCGTCCATCAACCGCGTGCGCTGTCCGACGACGATCTTGCCGTGCTCGATGACTTGAGAGTGGTCACGCCCGTGCGCGCCCTGTTCGATGTCGCCGGCACGCGACGCCATCACGGTCGGTGGATCGAGCGCACGCTCGACACGATGTGGGCGATGGGGATCGTCGACCATCACACACTCGATCGGAGCCTCCATCGGCTGGCCGAGCGGGGTCGATCCGGAATCGTCCTCATGCGCGAGCTCATCGAGGCCCGCTCCGCCGATCATCGGCCGCCGGAGAGCGGACTCGAGGCCCGGTTCGGCCGACTCATGCGTCTGCACAACATCGATGGTTTCAAGCGGCAGGTCGACATTGGCGGTAGCGGTTGGCTCGGACGTGTCGACTTCGTCCACACGGACACCGCTGTCGTCGTGCAGATCGACAACAGTCGGTTCCACGGGAGTCTCATCGATCAACGGGCCGACTCGGTGCAGACCGAAGCGCTCGCAGCGGCCGGGTGGCACGTCGTTCGTGTTGGCGAAGGCGACTTGTGGCGAAACGAGGCCGCGCTCGGTCGAAGGATCCGCTCGGTGATCCTCTCCCGCAGCGACCGAGCCGCATGACGGGTCCCGCCCTCGCGAGGACTCACCCGAAGCGATCCGTTCTGGTCGCGTTGTGTGACGGTGAGGGTGACGTGCTGCGGCCAGAACGCTTGGTCGCTTCGCGTTCTGGTCGCGTTGTGTGACGGTGGGGGTGACAACCTGCGGCCAGAACGATTGGTGGCGTGGCGCCGGTTCGGCGTTGTCAGGGAAGGCGACTGAACCAGAAGAGCGACATGGTGGCCGAGAGCAGGAGCAACACCATCGCGGGGCCGACGAACCACAGGATGATCTCCTGTTGTTCCGTCTCGAACCCGATCGACGACCCGATGTCGGTGTACACCGCCTCGAGCTCGCTGGTGGTGGCCGCGGTGAAGAACTGCCCGCTCGTGCCGTCGGCGATGATCTGGAGCGCCTCGCGGTCAACCGGCACCGGGATGATCCCCTCCTCGGGGATCTCGATGAACCCGTCGTCGGTGCCGAATGCGATGGTCGACACCGACACGCCGGCGGCCTGCGCAGCGGCGATGGCATCGGCGTCGGCTCGACCGACCGTGGTGAATCCATCGGACATCAACACGATGCGGGCGGGCGGCCGAGTGCCGGTCTCGTCGGGGAGCTGGGCCTCGATCGCCTCGAGCCCGGCGAAGATGGCCTCGCCGATCGCGGTGGCCTCGCCCAGGTCGAGCTGGCCGATCGCCACGCTCACGGCTTCACGGTCGATGGTGGGCGGGACCCGAACCGTCGCCACGCCGTGGAAGCTCACCAGGCCTACGTTCAGGCGCTCGGGAATCGAATCGAGGAACACCTGGGCGGCTTCCTTCGCGCCGTCGATCCGGGTGGGGATCACGTCGCCCGCCTGCATCGAGAGCGACGTGTCGATGGCCAGGATGACCGTCGCCCGCTCACGCGCAACATCGGTCGCACGGGCGGGCCGAGCGAAACCGACGACGGTGAGCGCGAGCGCAATGAGGAACAACAGCGCCGGCACATGACGGCGCCAGCCCGGCCGCCTCGGTGCGACCGAGTCGAGCAGGTCGACGTTCGTGAAACGCACCGCGTATGCCCGGCGTCGGAACTGGAGGACCACATAGGCGATGGCCAGTACACCGACGACCGTCAGCAACAGCAGTCGCAGGGGCTCGATGAACGTCATCGGGGTCGCCCCATGGCGGCTTCGGAACGCCGTCGTCGCAGCGCGACGAACTGGGCCATGTCGAGCAGCCAGTCGCGCCCGGTGTTCAGCACCAGATGGTCCGCCCCGGCGCGCCGCATGGCGGTGGCGATGTCGTCACGCTGTTGCGCCGCCGCCTCGGCGTAGCGGTTGCGCAGCTTGGCGCTGCGGGTCGAGACCTCGCGGAGCTCTCCGCTCGCGGGGTCGACGACCGACAGCACACCGACATCGGGGAGCTCGAGCTCGCGGGGATCGATGATCTCGATCGCCAGTGCCTCGTGTCGCGTGGTGAGCCGGCGCAGGCCCGGCTCCCAGGTCTCGATCGGAGCCAGGAAGTCCGACACCATGACGGTGAGCCCGCGGTGGCGGGTCATCGAGGCGAGCCGGGCGAGTCCGGCTTCGAGATCGGGGACACCGCCCTCGAGCCTGGGGTGGTTCTGCACGCGATGGAGCAGGGCGAGAAGAGGCGCCCGGCCGCTCTTGGCCGGCACCGTCTCGATGCCCTCGGGGCTGGCGAGCACGGCGCCGACGCGGTTCCCGAGTCGCGCCGTCAACAGGCCGACGGCGGCGGTCGCGGCCAGTGCGAGGTCGCGCTTCTCGTACATCGCCGTGCCGAAGTCGAGGCGCGGCGAGAGGTCGATCAAGACGTTGGTCTCGAGCTCGCGGTCGGCGATGCTCTCGCGCACGTAGGGCCGCTGCATGCGAGCCGTGACGTTCCAGTCGATGCGCCGCACATCGTCGCCCGGCGTGTATCGACGGGTCTCGCCCGGTTCGGAGCCGTGCCCGGGGACGAGGCCCTGGTAGTCGCCGTGGAGCAGTCCGTCGAGCTTGATGCGCACGTCGAGATCGAGTCGGTGCAGGAGCTCTCTCGCTCCGGGGTCACCGGCCGGGCCGAGGTGGTCGACGGACGAGCCCACTACCGATGTCCTGCCGTGTCCTGGGAGGGAGCGATGCGGGGCGCGGGCACCGTCGACAAGACGCGAGCCACGATCTGATCCGAGACCAGCTCGCGGGCCAGCGCTTCATATGACAGCACCAGTCGATGACGCAGGACCTCGGGGGCGACATCGAACACGTCCTGGGGGAGGACGTACGAGCGGCCCCTCATGAGCGCGAGCGCTCGTCCGGACGCGATGAGGCCGAGGCTCGCCCGGGGGCTCGCACCGTGCGCGATCAGCTCGTCGAGCTCGCCGAGGCCGAAGAGCATCGGTTCGCGGGTCGCGACGGCGAGATTCACCGCGTAGTCGATGACGGCACGGTCGACGAACACCTCGTCGGTCGCCTGCTGCAACGAGAGGAGCTGGTCGGGCGAGAGGATCTGGGACGGCTTCGGAGGCGAGACACCCATACGACGGACGATCTCGGCTTCCTCGGTCGCCGACGGGTAGCCCACGACGATCTTCATCAAGAAGCGGTCGCGCTGCGCCTCCGGGAGCGGATACACACCCTCGGACTCGATCGGATTCTGGGTGGCGAGCACCAGGAACGGATCGGGCGTCGGGAATGTCTCGCCGCCGATCGACACCTGATGCTCGGCCATCGCCTCGAGCAGTGCCGACTGCACCTTCGCCGGTGCACGGTTGATCTCGTCGGTGAGGACGAAGTTCGACATGATCGGGCCGAGCTCGATGTCGAACGACTCGCTCGACGCCCGGTAGATCCTCCTGCCGACGATGTCGGCCGGCAGGAGGTCGGGGGTGAACTGGATCCGTGAGAAGGTGCCGCCGGTGACCTTGGCGAGTGTTTCGATCGCCAGCGTCTTGGCGAGCCCGGGCGCACCTTCGAGGAGGCAGTGTCCTCGGGCCAACAGCCCGACCATCAACCGTTCGAGCAGGCGGCCCTGGCCGACGATGACCTTCTTCATCTCGAACATCGCCTGTTCGAGCGGTGTCGCGGTCGGGGGCCCGGCGGGAACAGCGTCGACGAGACCGGCACCGGAGCTTGTCAACGGAACCATTGCCGCCGAGTCGGTGGGGGGCTGCGCCGGCAGCTCGTCGCCGCCTGCCGGGCGCGGTGGCGGCGGTGGCACTGATGCCGCCGGGATCGGCGGTGGCGGCGGTGGTGGGTACGAGTCGTTCTGGTCGGATGTCGCGTCGGTCATCGAGCCTCGAATGGTGCTGATCGCGGGCTTTCGCCGGGGTTTCGGTCGGCCATGGTGTGCTGTTGCAGTGAACGTACTCAATCAACGGTGGCCGAAGGTCAGGGTAAAGGCTGATCGTGCTCGGAGTGCGCCACGACGAAGCGATGAGCCCGACGGACGATCGCCGGGCCGGTCGGCGATAATCGCCCCGAACCGGTCGGCATCGACACCCACTACCGTCGTGGGCATGCGTGTTCTGGTCGTCGACGACGAGGTCGAGCTGGCGGATGCGATCGCGCGAGGTCTTCGACGCGAGGGCTACGCCGTCGACGTCGCGTATCGGGGCGAGGACGCGCTGGAGAAGGCCCGTCTCGTGCCGTACGACCTGATCTGCCTCGATCTGACGATGCCCGACATCGACGGGCTCGAAGTGTGCGCCCGTCTCCGCGACGCGCCGCCGAC
Organism: Acidimicrobiia bacterium; assembly: GCA_029861625.1. Lineage (GTDB taxonomy): Bacteria > Actinomycetota > Acidimicrobiia > Acidimicrobiales > JAHEJN01 > JAOTZB01. Next base: position 2,773 of record JAOTZB010000182.1, on the reverse strand, counting down.
CGAGCTGCCGCCCCGTGTGCTCATGCTCACCGCCCGCGATTCGCTCGACGATCGGGTCGCCGGGCTCGATGTGGGCGCCGACGACTACCTCGTCAAGCCGTTCGCGTTCGCCGAGCTGACCGCGCGGGTCAGGAGCCTGCTGCGCCGGGACTCCGGCGGGACCGGCGCTGTCCTCGGCGTGGGTCACCTCGAGCTCGACACCTCGCGTCAGGTCGTCACGCGACAGGGCGAGCCGGTCGAGCTGACCACCAAGGAGTTCGCGCTCTTGCGCTACTTCATGGCCAACCCCGGTCGCGTGCTCTCCCAGGAAGAGCTGCTCGAACACGTCTGGGACGAGAACACCGACCCGTTCACGAACACGGTTCGCGTCACGGTGGGGACATTGCGACGCAAGCTCACCGCCGACGACGAGGATCCACCGATCGAGACGGTCATCGGTTCCGGGTATCGCCTGATCGACCACGAGCCCGAGCCCGAGCCGGAATGAAACGGATTGCCGCGCTGATGCCGGCATGGATGGGTTCGATCAGGATCCGGCTCACCGGGCTCTACTCGATCGTCCTGTTCGGCCTCGCCGGGGCAGTCGTCGGCGGGATCTACATCGGGTTGTCGCGCACGCTCGACGACGAGCCGGTCGCGCGCACCTACCGCCTCGCCCAGCTGTTTCCCACTCGCGACGGCTTCATCGTGTCCGAGGGCGACCTGGTGACGAGCCTGACCGGTTTCGAGTCGGCGGTGAACGCTAGGGCGCTCGATCAGTTGCGCACCTACTCGTTCCTCGCCCTCGGGCTGTTGTTCGTTGCCAGTCTCGTCGTCGGGTGGGTCATCGCCGGTCGGGTCCTCCAGCCCATCGAGCGCATCACATCGGTCGCCCGCGACATCCAGGCCACCGACCTGTCACGGCGGATCCACCTCGAGGGTCCCGACGACGAGCTTCGCAATCTCGCCGACACCTTCGACGACATGCTCAACCGCCTCGACGTCGCGTTCCAGGGTCAACGCCGGTTCATCCAGGAGGCGTCGCACGAGCTCCGGAACCCTCTGGCGGTGATGCGCGCCAATCTCGATGTGACCCTGGACGACCCTGACGCCGACGCCGACGATCTCCGCCACACGGCCGAGATCGTCGGCCGATCGACCGAGCGCATGGCGCGGCTCGTCGACGACTTGATGATCTGGGCCCGCCAGGAGCACCTGTCGCTGCGTCACGATCCCGTCGAGGTCGGAGAGGTCGTCGCGGCCGTCGCGGCCGAATTCGAGGCGCCGGCTTTGACCGAGGGTGTGAGCGTGCGCCACGCGAGCGAACCGGGCCTGTGGGTGATGGGCGATGCCGCAGCCCTGGGTCGTGCCGTCGCGAATCTCCTGGCGAACGCCATCAGGGTCTCGATCAGCGGCACGGTCATCGATCTGCGATCAGGGCGCCAGGGCGACTGGATCTTCGTCGAGGTCGCCGACCAGGGCCCCGGTATCGACGCCAGCGATCACCACGCTGTCTTCCAGCGATTCTGGCGGGGCGACAAGGCCGCCGCCCGTGAAGAGGGTCGCAGCGGACTGGGGCTCACGATCGTTCGCCAGATCGCCGAGGCCCACGGTGGTGCCGTGCTGCTCGACAGCGCCCTTGGCACCGGCGCCACCTTCACGATCCGGGTGCCTGCGGTGCCGGCCGATGCACCGACACAGCCGCTGCGGCTCGACGTCTGAGATCTTTCGGGAACTCTTACGTGTCCTTACGGGTTCTTTCGGTCAGAGTACGTAGCTTCTCGATAACGCCCCCCGCACAGGAGCTCTCGTGAGCGACACCTGGAATCCCCGTCAAGACGATGCCGACGACGACGTCGGCGCCGATCGTGGCGATTCCTGGTACTCGCTGGCCGACGCAATCGCGGCCCGGACACCCGATCCCGACACCGACGAGGCCGCTGGGTCGTTCGGCGAGATACCCGACCTCTACAGCGAGGAAGCCGCTCCGTCGTTCGGCGAGGTACCCGACTTCTACAGCGAGGAAGCCGCTGGTACGTTCGGCGAAGCAACCGCTGTCAGCCACGGTGCGCTTCCCCCGAGCCACGTGGCCCCGGACCGATGGCCCTCCAACCCTCCCTTGGAGGGCCATCGCGAGTCGCCGCCCCCTCCCGCCCCCGCCACCACCGGCGGGAGGGGACGGTCGACCGCTCGACGGATCCTGCCATGGTCCATGGCAGCCATCGCGTTGTTGCTCGCGGCGTTCGCTGCCGGGTGGGCGGTCAGCGAACGCAACCAGAACGAGCTGGCCACGAGACCGGAATCCCCCCTTCCGGCCGTGGTCAGCGATGTCGCCCCCGGAACGGTCACCGACGAGTCCCTCGTGCCGCTCGACGAGGAGGCACCCGAGCCGACCGTCGCACCCATCGCTCCGCTCGAGGGTGAAGAACCGGTGGCCGCGGTGGCCGCAGCCGTCGCCCCAGCGGTCGTGCTGATCCAGACCGACCTGGGTCAGGGATCGGGCATCATCTTCGACGAGGCCGGGCTGATCCTCACCAACGCCCATGTGGTCGCCGATGCCACCGACGTCACGGTACGGCTCGCAAACGGCCGGTTGGTCGACGGCCGGGTGCTCGGCGCCGACGTCACCACCGACGTCGCGGTGGTCGAGATCGACTCCGGCGAGGACTTCGCCGTCGCCGTGCTCGCGGCCACCGAAACCGTCGAGGTCGGGCAACTGGCCGTCGCGGTCGGCAGCCCGTTCGGCCTCGAGCAGTCGGTGACCGCCGGAGTCGTGTCCGCTGCCGGCCGTGTC
>JAOTZB010000181.1 GCA_029861625.1 Acidimicrobiia bacterium | reverse complement strand
CCGTCCCGGCTCGGGCGGCGTCGGCACGTACCGGGGCGGTCTCGGCCAGATCATCGAGGTCGGACCGGCCGAGGGCTACCACCTCGAGTTCTCCGCCATGTTCGACCGGGTCGAGAATCCGGCACGGGGCCGCCATGGCGGCGGCGACGGCGCAGCCGGCCGGGTGTATCTCGACGACGGCTCACCGTTCGATGCCAAGGGCAAGCAGCTCGTTCCGGCGGATCGACGCGTCATCCTCGAGCTTCCCGGCGGCGGTGGCTTCGGCGACCCGGCGAAGCGGGATCCGGGGGCGGCCGAGAACGATCGCATCCAGGGGTACGTGACGTGAGTATGCGGTCATGACCGGATCGACGACAGGCGGTCGACTCGTGGTCGACTGCCTCGAGGCGCAAGAGGTCACGACCTGCTTCGGCGTGCCGGGCGAGAGCTATCTCGAGGTGCTCGACGCGCTGCGCGACTCCTCGATCCGCTACGTGTCGTGCCGACAGGAGGGGGGTGCCGCCTACGCGGCCGAGGCCTGGGGCAAGCTCACCGGTGAGCCCGGGATCTGTTTCGTGACCCGCGGTCCGGGCGCGGCCAATGCGTCGATCGGCGTGCACGCAGCCAGGCAGGCCTCGACGCCCATGATCCTCTTCGTCGGCCAGGTCGGAACCGGCCATCGGGGCCGCGAGGCGTTCCAGGAGATCGACTACCGCTCCGTCTTCCGTGACATCGCGAAGTGGGTGGTCGAGATCGACGACGCCGACCGCATCCCGGAGACGATTGCCAGGGCGTTCGTGACCGCATGCTCGGGCCGACCGGGACCGGTGCTGGTCGCGCTGCCCGAGAACATGTTGACCGCCACCACCGCCGCCTCACCTGCGCCTCGGGTCCGCATCAGTGAACCCGCTCCGAGCCCGGCGGCGGTCGACGAGTCGCTGGCGATCCTGCGAGGAGCGGAGCGCCCGTTGGTTCTCGTCGGAGGAGGTGGATGGTCCGACGCCGGCAGCGCGGCGCTCATCGACTTCGTCGAGCGGAACGACCTGCCCACCGCGAGCGTCTTCCGGTTCCACGACAGGCTCGACAACGGCTCGCCGAGCTACGTCGGCGACGCGGGGATCGGCATGCTGCCGCACATCCGTCGGGCCATCCTGGACGCCGATGTGATCCTGGCGCTCGGCATCCGGTTCGGTGAGATCGCCACCGAGGCGTGGTCGCTCCTCGACGTACCGGTGCCGGCCCAGACGGTTATCCACGCCCACCCTTCGGACCGCGAGCTCGGGAAGCTCTACCAGGTGGCCCTGCCCGTGCATGCGGGTCCGAACGCGATGGCAGCCGCGTTGTCCGGACAGGTGCTCGACCACGGGCGGTGGGCGTCGTGGCGGGCCGAGCTCAGGTCGAGCTACGAGGTCAGCCTCGTTGCACCGCCGCAGCCCGGCGACCTCGATATGGCCGAGGTCATGCGTGTCCTCCAGGCTGCCGTGCCCGACGATGTCATCATCACGAACGGGGCCGGGAACTTCTCGATCTGGCCCAACAAGTTCTTCTCGTTCGCGGCCGCGGCCCGACTCCTCGCACCCCAGAGCGGCTCGATGGGCTACGGCCTCCCGGCCGCGATCGCGGCGAAGATCGCCCACCCCGACCGCACCGTCGTGTGCTTCGCCGGCGATGGCGACATCCAGATGAACATCCAGGAGCTCGGCACCGCGCTCCAGGCCGGCGCGCAGCCGATCGTGCTGGTGTTGAACAACGAGATGTACGGCACGATCCGCATGCACCAGGAGCGCCAGCACCCGGGCCGGGTGAGCGGCACCGACATCGTCAACCCCGATTTCGTCGCGCTCGCCGAGGCCTACGGCTTCCATGCCGAACGGGTCAGCCGAACCGATCAGTTCGCGGCGGCCTTCGATCGGGCGACGTCGTCGCCGACCGGCGCGCTCCTCGAGCTCGTCGTGCCTCGCCGGATGCTGACCCCGACCCACGAGCTCGGCTCGGACTGAGATCCCCTCCGGCCCGCGCGACACGTGTGCGCCGGTCGTCAGTCGTAGAGCAAGTACTGGCGTTTGGTGTCGTCGAACGCTGCAGCGTCGGGTTCCCATGCCGCGATGATGTCGTCGGCCGACACGCCCGCGACCACCAGCTCGCGGAGACGTGAGGTTCCGGCCAACAAGTCGAGCATCTGCGGCCGGTCGACGAAGTCGGTGATGCCGAGCTGGGCAGCCTGTCGATTGAACGCGTCGAGCACGTGCAGGCCCGACTCGACGGGGTCGAAGGCGGCCGCGTCGGTGATGATGTAGCGCACACCGAACATCGTCTCGCCGTTGAGTCGTGGGTCCTCGGTGATGCCCTCGATCGGCATTGGCGTGAACGTCACGGCCTCGAAGGTCACGCCCGGCAGGTTGCGTGAGCTCAGCTCGGCGGCGAGGGCGTCACCGTCGGCCCATGCCGCTCCGAAGATGGAGAACGGCTCGAGGGTTCCGCCGCCATAGCTGATCGACGTGGCCTCGAACAGCACCGCGCCCGGGTAGGCCAGCGCCGACTCGAAGGTGGGAAGGCCCGGGCTCGGAGGCACCCACTCACGTTCGGTCGCCGGCCACAACATCGACCGGGACCAGCCCGCCAGCTCGACGACCTGGATCTCGAGGTCGTCGAGCCCGGGGAGCCATCGCTCCCCCTTGATGGCCAGGGCCAGCTCGCCCGACGTCAGACCGTACGAGCTGGGGATCGGGTACTGGCCGATGAACGACAGCTGGTCGGGTTCGAGCGTGAACCCGGCGGCTCCCGCATCGCCGATCGGGTTGGGCCGGTCGAGAACCACGAACGGGATCCCGGCCGTGGCCGCGGATTGCATCGACAGGCCCATCGTGGAGATGAAGGTGTAGAAGCGGGTGCCGACATCCTGGAGGTCGAAGACGAGGACATCAACGTCCTCGAGCATCTCCGGTGTCGGCTGGCGGGTCTCGTTGTACAGGCTGAAGATCGTGACGCCGGTGGAGAAGTCGACGGTGTCGTCGAGCAGGCCCGCCTCGATGTTTCCCCGGACGCCGTGTTCGGGTGCGAACACTGCTGTCAGCTCCACGTTCGGGGCGTTGTGGAGCACGTCGATGAGGTGTTCGCCCCGGACGAGAGATGTCTGGTTGGCGATGAGGCCCACACGCCGGCCGTCGAGCGCGGCGAAGCTGTTGTCGGCGAGGACCTCGGCACCGACGGTGACCGCCGGTGGGGGAACGACGGTTGGTTCGGGAGGCGGGGGAGCTGGGGTGGCCGTCGGCTCGGGCGTCGGCGTGGCCTCGATCGGAGCCGCCGCGATCGTGTCCGCGGCAACGTCGGCCGTGGCGCACCCGGCGGCGAGCAGGAGAACGACCAGGAGAGCCAAGCGCACGGATTCAGCGTAGTTGTCGGCTCCGCCTCAGAGGCGGGGCCTACGCTCGGACCATGTCGTCGGCCGTGGTCGGTCTCAACGCAGTCATCGTGTCGGTCGGCGACACGGCGCCCCAGGTCCTCGTGGTCTCGTCCGGCGAGGGGTGGGCACTGCCGTCGGGCCAGCTCGCCGCCGACGACCGCACGCTCGACCTCGCGCTTCGCCGCTACGTACGCGACCAGACGGCGCTCGAGCTCGGCTACGTCGAGCAGCTCTACACCTTCGGCGACCTCGGTCGGGTGCCCGACGAGCGGCAGCGCCTCCTCTCGGTTGCCTACCTGGCCCTGACGCGGGCCGACGAACCCTCCTCGAACGCCAGGTGGCTCGACTGCTACGAGCTGTTGCCGTGGGAGGACCACCGCGCCGGTCGTCCGGCTGTGCTCGACGAGCTGGTCGATCCGGCCGTCAACGCCTGGGCCGACGAGGTCGGGGCCGGCGAGGGCGGAGAAGCCCGGCGCCAGCGCGGCGACATCGTGTTCGCGTTCCACGATGCGCCGTGGGACGGCGTGCGCGTCCTCGAGCGATACGAGCTGCTGTACGAGGTGGGCCTGCTCACGGAGGCTCCGGGCCCGAGCTCGGCAACGACGATCGACTCGGTGCCCATGCGCTTCGACCACCGTCGTATGGTGGCGACGGCGCTCGGGCGACTGCGGGGCAAGCTCACGTACCGTCCGGTCGTCTTCGAGCTGTTGCCCGACACGTTCACGCTGCTCCAGCTGCAGCGTCTCGTCGAGGCCCTTGCCGGCGTCGCGCTCCACAAGCAGAACTTCCGGCGGCTCGTCGAAAGAGCCCGGCTGGTCGAGGGGACCGGCGACACGCTCCAGACCGGCGGTCGGCCCGCCGAGCTGTTCCGGTTCCGGCGAGAAGTCCTGACCGAGCGACCACGCCCCGGCGTCGGGGTGCCCTGGTCGTTGTGAGTCCCGGCGGGTCGTGGTCGACCGGGTCGGACTCTCCCACCGGAGATCCGGTGAGGTCGCTGCTATGCTGATGGGGGTTATACTCAGTGCGAGCATAAGAAGAACCGAGCCGAGAAACGCTCCGCCGCCGATCAGCGCGAACGAGAGGGATGCCCGTGTCATCAATTCCGATCGAACTCACCCCCCTCGACCGGGTACGGGCCGCGACACCCGAGCTCGAATGGGGTCTGCTCGACGACACGATCGAGGCCATTCAGCGACTCAAGGTCGAACGCAATGCCATCGTGTTGGCCCACAACTACATGACCCCCGACATCTTCCACGGCGTTGCCGACCATCAGGGCGACTCGCTCGGCCTCGCCCGGCTGGCCGCCGAGAGCACCGCCGATGTCATCGTCTTCGCCGGCGTGCACTTCATGGCGGAGACCGCGAAGATCCTGTGTCCGGACAAGACCGTGCTGATCCCCGACCTGGAGGCCGGCTGCTCGTTGGCCGAGTCGATCACCGCCGCCGATGTCCGGCAACTGCGGGAACGTCATCCCGGCGTCCCCGTCGTCACCTATGTGAACACGAGCGCCGCGGTGAAGGCCGAGACCGACATCTGCTGCACATCCTCCAACGCCGTCGCGGTGGTGGAGTCGCTCGGTGTCGACAAGGTGATCTTCCTTCCCGACCGGTACCTCGGCAGTTATGTCGCGACCCAGACCGATGTCGAGATCGTGCTCTGGGACGGCTCCTGCGAAGTGCACGAGCGGTTCACGGGCGACGAGCTGCGCCAGTACCGCGCCGAGACCCCCGGCATCGAGATCATCGCCCACCCCGAGTGCCCACCCGATGTCCTCGACGAGGCGGACTTCGTCGGATCGACGGCGGGCATGATCGGTTACGTCACCGAACATCGGCCGTCGAAGGTCGTGATGGTCACCGAGTGCTCGATGTCGGACAACGTCGCGGCCGAGCTGCCCGATGTCGACTTCATCCGCCCGTGCAACCTCTGTCCGCACATGAAGCGCATAACGCTGACCAACATTCGCACTGCACTCGAGAAGATGCGCTACGAGGTGCACGTCGCCACCGACGTCGCCGACCGGGCCCGCGTCGCCGTCGAGCGGATGCTCGCGATCAGCGGCACTCGATGACCACCCTCCCGATCCGGCGCCACGAGGTGCTCGTTGTCGGCGCCGGTATCGCAGGGCTGGCGGTCGCGCTGAGGCTCCCGCGAGCCACGCTGTTGACCAATCGTCCCCTCGGTCACGGCGGGTCGACCCCGCTCTCCCAGGGAGGCATCGCGGCCGCCGTCGGGCCCGACGACTCGCCGCGCTCGCATGCCGATGACACGGTTGCGGTGTCGGCCGGGATCGCCGATCGTCACATCGCCGAGCTCATCGCCACGGGCGCGCCGGAGGCGGTCGCCGAGCTCATCGGCCATGGCGCCGACCTCGATCGGCTCCCCGACGGCACCCCGGCCCTCGGCCGCGAGGCCGGGCACTCCCATCGGCGCATCCTGCACGCCGCCGACGCCACCGGACGCGAGGTCGCCCGTTCCCTCACGGCCGCCGTCAGATCCCGAACCGGGCTCGACATCATCGAGTCCGTCGACGTCGTCGACCTCGTCACCAGCGGAGACAGCGTCGTCGGCGCGCTCGTCCGCGGGCCCGATGGAGCGCTCGTCGTCCATCTCGCTGCAGCGGTGGTCCTGGCCACTGGCGGCTACGCGCACTGTTTCGCCCGCACGACCAACCCGGCCGAGGTCGTCGGCGACGGCCTGGCGATGGCCGCACGCGTCGGCGCGGTCGTGGCCGACACCGAGTTCGTCCAGTTCCACCCCACCGCCCTGCTCGCCGATCGCGATCCGCTGCCGTTGCTCACCGAGGCGTTGCGTGGTGAGGGCGCCCATCTCGTCGACGAGAACGGCGCTCGCTACCTGCTCGACGCCCATCCCGATGCCGAGCTCGCGCCCCGCGATGTGGTCGCCATGGCCACCTACCGCCATCAGACTGCAGGCCACAGCACCTACCTCGACGCGACCCGGCTCCCGGCCGGCGAGCTGGAGTCCCGCTTCCCCACGGTGGTCGCGCTGGCGGCGGAGACCGGGCTCGATCCCCGCGTCGACCGCCTGCCGATCTCTCCCGCCGCCCACTACTGCATGGGTGGCGTCGCTGTCGACGAGTCGGGGCGGACGAGCGTGCCCGGTCTCTGGGCGGTCGGGGAGGTGACCTCGACGGGGCTGCACGGCGCGAATCGCCTCGCCAGCAACTCGCTGCTCGAGGGGCTCGTGATGAGCCGCATGGTGGCCGACGACGTCCTTGCCGACGATGCGACCGCCGCTGGCGACGCCGAACGGGCCGGGTCTCCCGCGCAGATCGACATCGTCGCCGAGGCCCTCACCCGGGGCGAAGCCGACTCCAGCGTGGTGGCGGAGGTCAGGTGCCTGTTGTGGGCATACGCGGGTGTGGAACGCGACGAGAAGGGACTCCGCCACGCCGCCGACCGACTGGGCGAGCTGCCGGCCGAGCAGAACATCGTGCAGGTCGCGAGGCTCGTCGTCGACGCGGCCCTGGCCCGCACGGAGAGCCGTGGGGCGCACCGCCGTCGCGATCACTCCCACACCGATCCCGGTGGTCGGCGCAGCTTCCATCGGCCCGAGCCGCGCCCGACGGCGCGCTTCGACGTGGTCGGTGATGATGCCGTGCAGTTGATTCCCACCCCGGCCGGCTGATCGTCGAAGCAGCCGGGATCGATCAGCGCGCCACCGATCTGTCGCGTTCGATCGCGGCGCGCAGCTCGTACGCGGTGCGATCGCAGATCGTGCGCAGTGCGAAGCTCGATCGGATCCGGGCGACGTGGGGGAGCACGGCCAGGTGCGTCCGGTGCAGCTGTTCGTAGTGCGCGACGTCCTCGCAGACCACCTTCACGAGGTAATCGGCGTTCCCGGCCATGAGATGGGCGCTGCGAACCGCGGGATGTTGCACGACGGCGGCCTCGAACTCGTCGAGGTGGTGCTCCTCTTGGCTCTCGAGCGTGATCTCGACGAACACGGTGGTCGGGCGACCGATCGTTGCCGGGTCGAGCAACGCCACGTACCGGTCGATCACGCCCGCCTCCTCGAGGCCGCGCACGCGCCGGAGGCACGCCGATGCCGACAGGTTCACCCGGTCGGACAGCTCGGCATTCGTGATGCGACCGTCCTCCTGGAGCCAGCGCAGGATGGCGTGATCAGTGGTATCGAGATCCATACACGCAAGTTTCCACCGTAAGTACATCGAATAGCAAT
>JAOTZB010000483.1 GCA_029861625.1 Acidimicrobiia bacterium | reverse complement strand
CCAGAATGACGGGCTCACCAGCCCTGGAGCATCATCCAATTCGGGCGAATCCACCGAGCTCCGCTCGGTCCCGCGGCGAATCGATCACCGCACCGGCTGAGGCGTTTTCACCCAGCGCGGATGATGAAGCGCCCTCTCCCGTCGCTTGATACTCACTGAGATCGGGTCAATTCGAGCCCACGAAGGCATTGCAGCCCTGCCGGTCGGTGCACAGGACTGAGCAGCGAACGCCGATGGAACGACCCACCCCTACCACAGAGGAGCACAATGATGGACTCACCGAACGTACTGATCATCATGACAGACGAGGAGCGGTACCCGCCGCCGTACGAGGGTGAGGAGCTGAAGGCGTTTCGCAGGAAACAGCTCCCCGCGAGGCAGCACCTGCTCGACCGAGGTATCGAGCTCCACCGTCACTACGCGGGCTCGACCGCCTGTCTCCCGAGTCGGGCGACTCTGTTCACGGGGCAGTACCCGTCGCTCCACGGCGTCACCAGCACCGACGGGCTGGCCAAACAGGCGAGTGACCCGGCGATGGGCTTCCTCGACCCCGACACCGTGCCGACGATCGGCGATTGGTTCCGGGCGGGCGGCTACTACACCCACTACCGCGGGAAGTGGCACATCTCGTACGCCGACCTGATCACGCCGGGGACACACGTCGGGCTCAAGTCCAGCGACACCGCCGGCACGGTCGACCCCCGCGCCGTCGATGCGTACCGCCGGGCGGACCGGCTGGACCCGTACGGGTTCTCGGGGTGGATCGGCCGCGAACCGCATGGCGCCGACAAGGCCGACTGCGGATTCGTTCGCGACGGGGTGTTCGCCGATCAGGTCGTCGAGCTGTTCGACGAGCTGGCGGCGGTGCGCAACGGGCCGTGGCTGACCGTTGCGTCCTTCGTGAACCCACATGACATCAGCTTCGGTGCGTACGGCTGGCAACAGGTCCTGCAGTTGGCACCGCCGGACGTGACGGTTCCCGACATCGACCCGGCACCGTCCCAGGCGGACACGTTCGCCGGTCGACCGTCGTGCCAAGAGCAGTTCCTGCACACCTGGCCGAAGATGATGTTCGACATGCCCGCGGACCAGGCGCATCGCCGCCTCTACTACTACCTGCACGAGGTGGTCGACCGGGCCATCATGCGGGTGCTCGAAGCGCTCGATGGCTCCGGCATGGCCGGCGACACGATCGTCGTCTTCACGTCGGACCACGGCGACCTGATCGGGGCGCACGGTGGGCTCGTCCAGAAGTGGTACAACGCGTTCGACGAGGCGATCCGGGTGCCGCTCGTCGTGACCGGGCCGGGGATCGACCGGCGCCCCGACGGCATCGATGTGCCGACGAGCCACGTCGACCTCCTGCCGACGCTGTTGGGCCTGGCCGGCATCGACCGCGAGCGTGCGGCGTCGGGCGTGGCTGAACACCACGTCGAGAGCCACGCGCTCCCCGGCCGCGACCTGAGCGGCGTTCTCACCGGCTCGGCCGCCCCCGAGTCGATCCAGTCACCGATCTACTTCATGACCGACGACGACGTGACGAGCGGCTCGAGCCAACACAACCTCTTCACCGGTGTGCCGTTCGACGCCGTCGAGATGCCCTCCCGTATCGAGTCGGTCATCGCCTCGCTTCCGACTGGAGCGGACGGCCCCCCGGAACTGTGGAAGCTCAATCACTACTTCGAGCGGCTGGACGGGTGGGAGGCCGAGAACGGCGTCGCGCCCGCCACCGCCGCGCCGACCGAGACGTTCTGGGAGCTGCACAACCTCACTGCAGATCCCGAGGAACGCTATAACGTCGCCGCCGAACGTGGCGACGTGCTGACCGGCATGCAAAACCTGTTGTCGTCCGAGCGCGACGCCAAACGTCTGGTCCCATCGCTCCGGAACTCCGACCCCGCCGCCCGCCCGGCCTAATCCACGACGGGGCGTTCCGAGCAGCATGCGACCCGGCGCCTCGCGAACAGCGCCGCCCCGGCGGCGATCGTGACGGTCGGCCAGACCGCCATCGTCGCCACCGCCCCGCACCGATCGACAGTGTGGACA
>JAOTZB010000482.1 GCA_029861625.1 Acidimicrobiia bacterium | reverse complement strand
GGTCTTCCTCGGGCACGGGTCGGCCGGGTCGGCGACACTGCCAGAGTCCCCCACGCGCGATCCAGTTGCGCTGGTCGACTCGGCGGAGCCCCAATGGGTGGCCGGCGGCGGCGTGAGGTGGCTCTCAACCGTCATCCTGCCCGGGGTGTTCGACGTGTCGGAGGGATCGGCCACTCTCGAATACGAGTTGGTCGGTCTCGGGACGCCGGACGGCATCATTCCACCCGTGCTGCCTGAGGTGTGGCAGCTGAGGACGGTTGACGGACGGGCGTTCGAGGCAAGCGTCGACCCGCCCAGCCTGCCTACCGTGTTTGGTGGCGATGACACAGTGCGGCCGATCATCGACTCTGTGACCCTCGAAGGTCTTCCTCAGGACCTCTCAGCGGCAGAGGTCGCCGTCATGGAGGTGATCGGGTGGCGTTCGGCCACTCCTGTTGACGTCGAGGTCGAGATGTCGAGCGACATCGGTTCCACGGTTCGTCTCTTCGACGGGGTGACCATCGAGCTCGCCACGATCATCGAGCAGGAGAGCGGGACCATCCTCGACTTCGACCTCGCCGCGACCCCCGACCCGTGGCGCTCCCGGGAGCGCAGCCCGTTCGGGCGCAGCTCGACGTTCTCCGGAGCAGGTCCCGGTTGGACCAGTTCGGCCAGCACCATCGGCGGCACCGGTCTCGTTGGTGGGTCGACAGGCTTTCAGCTGCGGCGAACGGGCCCCGACGTGCCGGACACCATCCGCATCCGCTACACACGAGTGGCCTGGGTGCCGGTGGCCGGCGAGTTGGCCGTTCCGGTTGGGAGCGACGATGGCTGACGACCTCGATCTCAGTGCGATCCTGCACTCCCCCCTCGACGAACCGCCGCCTCCGTCGACTTGGTGGCCGGCGGTCGTCGGGCTCCTCGTTGGTGCGGCAGCGGTGCTTGGCGGGTATGCAGTCGCAGGCCGAGACGACGCGACCGTGCCGACGACCAGCGTTGTCTCGACGACGGTCACCACGGTCTCTTCAGCCCTGGTACCGCTCGACGAGGTGGCGTTTCCGCCCGGCTACAGGATGCTGACGGAAGTTGTCGCCCTCGCTCCGGTCGCGGCGATCGCGGTCGACGAGGAGTTGCTCATAGGTGTGTCGTTCGTTGCCCGGCGAGGATTGGATCCGGAAGGCGTCCTACCGGCGTCGGGTGTTTGGGTCCTCGAGACGGCAGCCGGCGAGACCATTCAGTCAACGGGCTCCGTTGTGGACCCGGCCACGCCTGGGGTGTTCTCGGTCGTGTTCCCCAACCCCGGTGATGTTGCCTTGCGTACGTTGCGGATGATCGAGAGGTGGAACCCCGATCCGAGGAGCGGCTCGCAGATGGTGGGCGTCGCGCCGCTGCCGGGCTCGGTGGCAGGGCCGGTAGCGATCGACCTCGGCGGGGGTGTGACCCTCAACGTCTCAGGGATCAACATCGGTGAGCGCACTGCGGACTTGGCGTGGGACCTCACCGGGACGACACGGGGCGGCGACGTGAACCTTGCGTTGCGCGTCCAGGAAGACGGTGTTGACCTCGCCGTCTACTTCCCGACGGTCGACGTCTTCTTCAGCCGTGACGCGCTCGACGCCGACGATGCGGCGGGCACGATTGGCCTGCAACGCGACCAGGGCATCCAGGGAGACCTGGCGACCGCGACGCACCTCGTCGTCGACGCAGACGTCACCCTCGTCGTTGGCACTCCGACGAACCTCGAGTTCGACGTGAGCGACTTGCCGGTGGCGGCGAGGTAGGCCGGCGGTCCTGGCGAGCAAGAGTCGTGGTGCCAGGCAATGCCACGCAAGCCGTTCGGCCCGGGCGGGCGCTCTCGAGCAGCAACGTCGTCTAGTAGGCGGCTGAGGCTCCTATCAGTCGGAAGTGCACGAAGACGCCGCCGCTATCGATGGGGCCGGGTTCGACGATGATCTCGCCCCGCGCATTACGGAATGCGTTCGTCCCCCCTGTGACGGCAAATACGATCTCCCAATCGTCACCGACGATCGTGCCGAAGTCCACCGCCGCCGCCGCGGTGAGGTCGCCG
>JAOTZB010000180.1 GCA_029861625.1 Acidimicrobiia bacterium | reverse complement strand
CACCGCCATCTCGAGCACGTCCGGATTCCGCTCGACTCGTTGAAGGCAGCTGCCAAACGCCACGACGCGTCCGTCAACGACGCGTTCATGGCCGGCATGGTCGAGGCCGCGGCGCGATATCACGCCGAGCGGGGCGTGTCGGTCGACACGTTCAACACCAGCTTCGTGCTCAGCACCCGATCCGATTCCGCCGCCGGAGGGAATGCGTTCACGCCGGTCCAGGTGCAGCTCTCCGGTCGGGAGATGCCACTCGACGAGCGACTGGTCGACGTCAGGGACCGGATCGCTCGGGCCCGCGACGATGCCGCTCGGGGTGGGGGCATCACCGCGCTGTCCGGTGTCGTCAACCTGTTCCCGACGTCGATGGTCACCCGGCTCGCCCGATCGCAGGCCGGGAAGATCGACTTCGCCACGTCGAACCTACGCGGTGCGTCGTTCCCGCTCTACGTTGCGGGGGCACGGGTCCTTCGCACGATCACCATGGGGCCATTGGCGGGCACACCGTGCAACGCAACAGCGTTGTCGTACGAGAACGCGTTCGACATCGGGCTGTTCATCGATCCCGAGGCGATCGAGGACCCGGCCGACTTCCGACGTTGCGTCGAGACGGCTTTCGGCGATCTCCTCGACGACACCCCCGGTTCGGGCTGAACCGATGGGTGCGCGCCGGCGCGGCTGACAGGATCCGCCATGGAGCATCGACCCCTCGGCCGCACGGGAATCCAGGTCAGCCGGTTCGGGCTCGGTGCCATGGTGCTCGGCGCATGGGGCAACACCGACCCGGCCGCGTGCGATCGCATCATCAACGCTGCGCTCGACGCGGGGGTGAATCTGGTCGATACCGCCGACACCTATGCCGACGGGCAGAACGAGGAGATCGTCGGCGCCGCGATTCGATCCCGGCGAAGCGAGGTGGTGCTCTGCACCAAGTTCCACCATCCGGTCGGCGATCACGGCGACCCGAATCGGCGCGGTAACTCACGCCGCTGGATCATGCAGGCCGTCGACGACAGCCTCCGCCGGCTCGGCACCGACTGGATCGATCTCTACCAGGCGCACCGCCCCGATCCCGACACCGAGCTCGACGAGACCGTCGATGCACTCACCGACCTGGTACGGGCCGGCAAGATCCGGGCATGGGGGACATCGACCTTCCCGGCCGAGGAGCTGGTCGCCGCGCACTGGTCGGCCGATCGACGCGGTTCCGTCGGGCCCCACTGCGAGCAGCCGCCGTACTCGATCCTGTGCCGCGGCATCGAGCGCGACGTGTTGCCGACGGCGCAACGACTCGGCATGGGGATCCTCACATGGAGCCCGTTGTCCGGCGGCTGGCTCACCGGCAAGTACACACGCGAAGAGCCGACGCCACCAGGGAGCCGGGGCGCGACCGAACCGGACCACTTCGATGTGGCCAACCCGGCGAAGTTCGGTGCCGTCGAACAACTCGGCGCGGTCGCCGCCGACGCGGGCTTGTCGATCACCCACCTGTCGTTGGCATGGAACGTCGAGCATCCGGCGGTCACGGCCGCACTGATCGGGCCCCGCACCGAGGATCAGCTCGTCGATCTGCTCGGAGCCGCATCCGTGCGACTCGACCGCGATGTGCTCGACGCCGTCGATGCGGTTGTCGCGCCCGGAACGAACGTCAATCAGGCCGACACCGGATGGACACCCCCGGCCCTCGACGCCGCTCGGCGCCGCCGGCCCTGACGGCAGCGTCAGCTGATCTCGTCGACGATCCCGACGATGACCGAACGGATCGGACCGGTCGAGATGTCGAAGATCTGCCGGGCCGATGAGCCCTCGTCGCAGATCAGAACCCGTTCGCCGACGCCGGCATCGACCACATCGACGGCGATGAGATACCCGTTCGGTGCTCCGTCGAGGTCGAGCAGATCGCACAACAAGAGCCGCTGGCCGTCGAAGAACGGGTGGCTCACCGGGGAGACCACCGTTCCCGCGACCCTGGCGATCTTCACCGGTCGTCCTCGGCGAGCGTGACGCTGTCGACGAGCCCGACGATGGCATGGTCGACCGGTACGAACCGCTCCGCCAGCGCCTCGGCCGCCTCGCGTGACGCGACGTAGTAGACCAGCTCGCCCGGGCCGGCCATGGCGACGGCGTCGGCGGCCACGACAGGGGCGCCCGTGTCCTGCCGATGCTTGTCGAGTGGCTGGACGATGAGGAACTTCACGCCATCGAGGCCGTCGGCCTTCATCGTGGCCACGACGGTGCCGATGACCCGTCCGAGGTGCATCAGCTCGCTCCGTCTTGTCCGCGTAGCAGACCGTTGAAACGCAGCTCCGACGCGAGGTTGTCGCGCATCTCCCGATGCAGCTGGGGAATGACGGCGGTGCCGACCAGCTTCGCCCCGGGCTCGGTCAGCTCGGTACTGTGTTCGACCGCAGCCTCGACGTCGGCGACATCGCCTGCGAACAGGCAGTAGGCCTTGCCACCGAGGTCGTCGGCCAGCCGGATCGCCGGCAGGGACACATCGGCGGCCTTCACGCCGGCGTCGGCGGCGATGATCGCGGCGGCGGTCGTAGAGGTCTCGACGATTCCCAGCGCGTCGCCGTCGACGAGTGCCGTCACGTGCGGGGACGTGATGGCGGTGATCACAGCCGGGTGCACATCGGCGAGGAACAGCGAGTCGATCACCGTGTCGGTGCCGCCGGTCTCGAGCGCGATCTCCACGGCCGCGGTGTCGCCGCCAACGAGCACCAGGTACCGGCCGGGGTGAACGGTGCCGACGTACAACGACGAGAGCGGCGACGACTTGACCATCGCGTCGCCCGCCACGATGCCGGCCGCGATCGACGCGAACTCGAGGAGGCCGATGGCTGGATCGAGGCGCCGCTCGGTGTCAGACAATGCGCAGCGCTCCCACCACTGCCACGCGTCGGATGCGGGAGAACGTTCGCGGGCGGGTGAGACCCTCGCCGGTGGGGCTGGCGATGGAGAACGAGGTGAAGCCCTCGCCACCCTCGCCCAGGCCCGAGAAGTTCGAGCCGTTCGCGACCAGGATCGAGCAGTTCATGGCCCGGGCCATGGTCGTGATGGTGTCGACGTTGGTGGAGTGGATCGACGCCGTGTGTCGGAACCCGTGCTCGGAGCGGACCGCGAGATCGATGGCGGTCTCGACGTCTTTGACCCGGACGACCGGCATCACCGGCATCATCTGTTCGGTCCACACCAGGCTGTGATCCGACGGGACCTCGGCGACGAGCAGCCGGATGTCGCCCTCGACGTTCACACCGATCTCGCCGAGGAGGTCGCCGGCGTTCTTGCCGATCCACGCCGGGTTGACTGCGCCCGGCTTGTTCGGCGCGCCCATCTGCTTGAAGATGACCCGTTCGAGCCGGCCGAGCTCGTGTTTCTTCAGGCGATAGGCACCGGCGCTCACCATGGCCCGGACGAGGGCGTCGGCGACGCTGTCGACCACGATGGTCGTCTTCTCGTCGACACAGACGATGTTGTTGTCGAACGACGCACCCGCGACGATGGCACGGGCGGCCTGCTCGATATCGGCGGTCTGGTCGACGACCGCAGGTGGATTGCCCGGACCGGCGGTGATCGCCTTCTTCGGCGTGCGCAGGGCCTCACCGACCACGGCCGGCCCGCCGGTCACGAGCAGGACCCGCACGTCGGGATGGGCCATCAGCTCCTTGGCCGACTCGAGGGTCGGCTCGGGTGTCGCCGTGATGAGATCGGCCGGGCCGCCGGCGGCGACGATGGCGCGGTTCAGGAGCTTGATGTTCTCGACCGAGACCTTGGCCGCCCCGGGGTGCACGTTGAAGGTGACGGCGTTTCCGGCGGCGACCATCGCGATGCTGTTGTTGATGATCGTCGAGGTCGGGTTCGTGGTGGGCGTGATCGACCCGATGACGCCGTAGGGCGCGTACTCGGTGACCATCATGCCCTGGTCGCCGGTGACGGCCTGAGGCTCGAGGTCTTCGGGTCCGGGCGTCTTGGTCGTGACCAGGTGGTTCTTCTTGACCTTGTCCTCCGCCCGGCCGATGCCGGTCTCGGCGTGCGCCATGTACGCCAGTCGCTCACCTTCCCGCAACATCGCGGCCCGCATGGCCTCGACGATGGTGCGGCGCGATTCGAGCCCCATCGAGCGGTACGCGGCGAACGCCGTCTGCGCGGCGCCGACGGCGCTGTCGATGGTGGGGTGGATGCCGTCGCCGAGCAGCGCCTCGGCCGCCCCGAGATCGTCGGTGGCGCGTAGCGCCGGCCCCTGCCGGCCGGGACCGGAAGCGGCCGCGACCCGGCCCCGGACCCTGGAGATGATCGATTGGACCTCGTCGTCGCTCAGCATCTGATGCTCACTTCACGTAGACCGTGTCGCCGTCGACTTCCCACGTGTCGACGATGGCCATGATGACGGCGTCGCAGGGACGGTTCTGGGTGACCGCGGTCTGGCGAGCCGAGCTGCCAGACGCGTACATCACGACTTCGCCGACGCCCGCGCCGACGGCATCGACGGCCACCACATACCCACCGGTCTCGGCGTTGTCGACCCCGAGCTGGCGGACCAACAGGAAGGTGAGACCCTCCATGAGCGGCTCTTTCTGGCTGGCCACGACCGTGCCGGTCACCTTGCCGAGAAGCATGGTTGTCTCACCTCCCGGCGGTCGGCGCCGCGTCTCCCGGTTCGCACCGGCTCAGCTCGACTCGGCAGCAGCCTCGTCGGCGCGGCCGAGCGGGAGCGTGATGTCGATGTTGGTGTGCGGACGGGCGATGACATGGGTCGCGATGACCTCGCCGACCTTCTCGGCGCCGCGGACGCCTGCGTCGACGGCTGCCTTCACCGCGGCGACGTCGCCCCGGACCACGGCCGTGACGTAGCCACCGCCGGTGGACTCGTACGAGACGAGGTCGACCTTGGCCGCCTTCACCATCGCATCGGCGGCCTCGACCATCGCTGCGAAACTCCTGCATTCGATCATGCCGAGTGCTTCAGCCATCACTGGCTCCCTTCGTTTCCCTACGGTTGGTTGTCTTGCGGTTTCCTGTCGTTGTGTGCGGCGGCGCTATTCGCGACCGTCGAGCCCTTCGAGCGCGGCCACGGCGGCGCGCCATCCGACGTCGATGTCTCGTTCCTCGCCGCCGAGATACACCCGGCCCATCGCGCCGGCGGCGCGGACCTCGAGCACGTTGATGTCGGCGGCCTTCTCGGCTTCGTTCGTCGCGAGCGGCGCGTACGCCGCCGGCTCGCACTCGAGCACGTACAGCGTCTGGCCGGGAACGATCATCTGACCGTGGCGCATGCGGTTGATGAGCTGGGCGTGGTGATCGTCGATGCGGCGGATGATCTGGCTCGACAGGATCTTCGGTTTGATGCGGTCGGACTCGGTGAGCCCGACGGCATCGAGAATGGCTGCGCCCGCCGCTCGGATCTCGGCCTGATCGGGTGAGTGGATCTCGAGCAGGCCGTAGTAGCGCTCGATGATCTGCATCCCCGGCTTGACGTCCGTGGCCTTCAAGGCCACGTCGGTGAGCCGGTTGATCTCGATGCCAGGTGCGACCTCGACGTAGAGCGATGCATCACCCGCCAGGGGGAGGAATCCCTGGGCGACAGTGCCGAGGAACGCCGCGTACTGCGGTTGCAGGCTGTCGAGGAATGCGAAAGACCGGATCTCAATATCTGTCGCCACCGCTGTCTCCTTCGTTTCCACTGACGATCTGCACACCTGCCGACGCGCCGATGCGGGTCGCGCCGGCTGCAATCATGTCCTCGACGTCGGCGGCAGTGCGAACCCCGCCCGACGCCTTCACGCCCATGTCGGGACCAACCGTCTCACGCATCAGCGCGACGTCGTACACCGTGGCGCCACCACCACTGAACCCGGTGGATGTCTTCACGAAATCGGCCTTGGCCCTCTTGGCCAGGCTCGATGCGATCACCTTCTCCTCGTCGGTGAGCAGCGCGGTCTCGAGGATGACCTTCACGATCGCGCCGGACTCGTGGGCGGAGTCCACGACCTTCTCGATGTCGGTGAGAACGGTCTGGTGGTCGCCGGACTTGAGGGCACCGATGTTGATGACCATGTCGACCTCGCGGGCCCCGTCGCGGATGACCTGCCGCGCCTCGGTGGCCTTGATCTGTGCGGTCGTGGCACCGAGCGGGAACCCGATGACCGAGCAGACCTTCACGTCGCTGCCCCGCAGATTGGCGGCGGCCCGTTTCACCCACGAGGGATTCACGCAGACCGACGCGAAGTGGTACTGCTCGGCTTCCCCGCACAGTACGTCGATGTCGTCGGCGGTGGTATCGGGCTTCAGCGCGGTGTGATCGATGTACTCGGCCATGTCGATCGGTACCTCGGAGGCATCGCCGTGGAAGGCGACGCGGTCGGCGCCATTGACGACGACCTTGCGCACCCCTTCGGCCGAGTCGCACCGGTCGACCTGCGCGGCAAGTGTGCTCAACACCTCCTTGGTGATGAGCTCGACGAGCAGCTCGCGGTCGAGGCCGTGGTCGGTCATGCGTCACTCCTGGCGTAGATCTCCTCGATCTCGAGGATCAGCGCAACGCGCCGGAGGTGGCGGTCGCCGCCCCAGGGGGTGGCCAGCCACTCGTGGACGATCTGCCATGCCAGCGCTGCGCCCGTGAGACCGGCGCCGAGCGTGAGGACGTTGGCCCGATTGTGCTCGCGGCTGTTCCTCGCCGTCGACAGGTCGTAACAGGCCGCGGCCCGGACGCCCGGAACCTTGTTCGCGACCATCGCCGACCCGATACCCGCACCGTCGATCATGATGCCCCACGTGCAGTCACCCCTGGCGACCTGGCGGGCGACGGCATGGGCGAAATCGGGATAGTCGCAGGCCTCGGGGCTGTCCGTGCCACAGTCCTCGACTTCCCACCCGGCGTCGACGAGCTTGGCGATGAGCGACTGCTTGAGCTCGAATCCGCCGTGGTCGGCCCCGATCGCAATGCGTTCGCCGCCATCGGACGGCGCAGCGGGCGCTGGGGCGGCGTTGCTGTCGGCCGGCGTCTCGTCGAGCACACCTGCGAGCACGCGCTCGACCAGCTCGCGGACCTCGCCCTCGAAATCGGAATCTCTCGCAGCCATCGCACCTCTGTGGTCTCTGGTGATCCTAGGTGGCCGAGGAACGTCGCACCGAACCTGGTGGTGTGCCGGTGGCCGGCCGGATCTGCGTACGCCGACGCGAGGTCGAAGGTCCCTGTTCCGAGCGCGTTGCCGAGACGAATGTCGGGGTACCGGACCGAAAGGTGGACACGATGCCGTTCCGGAAGCTCGTCGTCGGCCCCGACGGCTCGGGAGGGTCACCGAACCGGGAGCCGGATCAGGGTCCGCTCGGGCCCGCCATCGAGCTGGACCGCGTCAGCGTCGTGCGCGGCGACAAACGTGTCGTGAGCGAGTTCACCACGACCGTGCCGACGGGCGCCGTGATCGGGTTGCTCGGACCGAGCGGCTGTGGGAAGACGACACTGATGCGGAGCATCGTCGGCGTCCAGGCGAACGTCGCGGGTGAGCTGCGCGTGTTGGGATGCCCGGCCGGCGATCCGCGTCTGCGCAGTGAGGTCGGGTACCTCGCGCAGGGGCAATCGCTGTACGAGGATCTGTCGGTACGCGAGAACATCGGCTACTTCTCGC
>JAOTZB010000179.1 GCA_029861625.1 Acidimicrobiia bacterium | reverse complement strand
GAACGTCCTCAAGTACGACGAGGTGATGAACGAGCAGCGCAAGGTCATCTATGCCCGCCGCGAACAGGTGCTCGCCGGCGCCGACCTCCGCGACGAGGCCCACGAATACCTGGCCGACGCCGTCGACTCGGTCATCCGCCATCACTGCGTCTCCGATGTGACCGACGAGTGGGATCTCGACGGCCTGGCCACCGAGGTCAACAATCTGTGGCCTTCGCCGACCGGCGCCGCCGACCTCGAGGATGCCGCGACCACCGACGATCTGTACGACCAGCTCATGACCGAGGCCACCGAGTACTACGCCGCTCGTGAGGCCGAGATCGGCGACGATGTCATGCGTCAGGTCGAGCGTCAGGTCATGTTGCGGATCCTCGACCAGAAATGGCGCGAGCACCTCTACGAGATGGATTACCTGAAGGAGGGCATCCACCTGCGAGCCATGGGCCAGCGTGATCCGCTCACCGAGTGGCAGCGCGAGGGCTTCGAGATGTTCGGAGCGATGATGGACTCGGTCGCGCAGGACTTCGTCAAGTACGTCATGCACCTCCAGGTCAAGACCCAGGAACCGGTTGCGGCCGAACCCGAGGTCACCGGAGAGGCAACCAAGGCCGACGCACGCGGTGCGGTCAGGGCCGCGTCGGTGGCGGTCGATGCTCCCGCCGCGGCTCGGGCGGCTTTGGTCGACGACGCTCCCCGGGTGGTCGAGGCGAGTGACACCTCGAAGCAGACGACGGTCGTGAAGGACGAGTTCGAGCGCACGCCGCGCAATGCCCCGTGTCCGTGTGGATCCGGCAAGAAGTTCAAGCAGTGCCACGGCCGGTAGGCCGTTGCCGGGGAATGCGCCGTGAGGGACTTCAGCGACGACATCGAGGCGCTTCGCACCCGCCATCGTGAGGCGGGCGGGTACCTCAACATCGATGACCTCCGCGCTCGTCGGCCCGAGCTCGAGCAGGCCGCGTCGGCGCCGGGGTTGTGGGACGATCCCGATGACGCGAAGAAGGTGACATCGACGCTCGCCGCGGTGGTCGACGACCTCGAGCTCTTCGACAGCCTCGGCGCCGAGATCGACGATGCCGAGACGCTCTGCCAGCTGGCGCGCGAAGAGGGCGACGAGTCGCTCGAGGACGAGATCGTCGAGGTCATCGAGAGTGCAAGCGGCCGCTTCGCCGAGCTCGAGCTGCGGTCGCTGTTCACGGGTGAACACGACGACGCCGACGCCGTCTGCCACATCCAGTCCGGCGAGGGTGGGACCGACTCACAGGACTGGGCCGAGATGTTGCTGCGCATGTACAGCCGCTGGGCCGAGCGGCGGGGCATGTCGATCGAGATCGACTCGATCAACGAGGGCCAGGAGGCGGGCATCAGCTCGGCCGAGTTCATCATCCGGGGACGTCACGCCTACGGGCTGTTGCGCAGCGAGCACGGTGTGCACCGGCTCGTCCGCATCTCGCCGTTCAACAAGGAGTCGAAGCGGATGACGGCATTCGCGTCGGTCCACGTGGTGCCGTTCTTCGAGGATGTCATCGACGAGGTCGACATCGACGAGACCGAGCTGCGGATCGACACGTACCGTTCCTCGGGCGCGGGCGGACAGCACGTCAACGTCACCGACTCCGCCGTCCGGATCACCCACCTGCCGACCGGCATCGTGGTGTCGTGTCAGAACGAGCGCAGCCAGCACCAGAACAAGGATCGGGCCATGCAGATGCTCGCGGCCCGGCTCCTCGATCTCGAGCGTCAGCGGCGCGAGGACGAACTGGCCGACATCGCCGGCGAGGTCAAACGTGCCGGCTTCGGCAGCCAGATCCGCTCGTATGTCCTCCAGCCGTACCAGATGGTCAAGGACCTTCGAACCGACAAGGAGACGGGGAACGTCGACGGGGTCCTCGACGGCGATGTCGGCCAGTTCATGGAGAGCTATCTCCGCTGGCTCCGAGGCGACGCGGGCTGAGAGGCCGGGCCGGTGCGCACCGCACGGGTGCCACCGAGCCGGAGGACCCCGGTGGTAACGTGTTCGCAATGTCTGGCGGCTCCACCCCCGGCTCCTCTGGCGCCCCGACCCCCCGATCCGGTACATGATCAAGCTCGAAAATGTCACCAAGGCCTACAAGGGCGAGGTCTTGGCTCTCCACGAAGCATCCTGCGAGATCGGCAAGGGCGAATTCGTCTTCCTCGTCGGCCCGTCGGGTTCGGGGAAGAGCACGTTCATCCGCCTGCTGAACAAGGAGGAGCAACCCGACAAGGGCCGCATCTTCGTCGCCGGGAAGGACATCGGCGAGCTGAGCAGCTGGAAGGTGCCCTTCCTGCGGCGCAACATCGGTTGCATCTTCCAGGACTTCAAGCTGCTGCCCACCAAGACGGTGGCCCAGAACGTTGCGTTCGCGCTCGAGGTCATCGGTCGACCCAAACACGTGGTGAAGAACCAGGTGCCGGCCATCCTCGAGCTGGTGGGATTGTCGAAGAAGATGAACAACCTTCCCCACGAGCTCTCCGGCGGCGAGCAGCAGCGGGTCTCGATCGCCAGGGCATTCGTCAACCGCCCGCTCATCCTGCTGGCCGATGAGCCGACAGGAAACCTCGACCCCGCAACGTCGGTCGGAATCATGCGCCTGCTCGACCGCATCAACAGAACCGGCACGACCGTGGTGATGGCAACCCACGATCGCGGCATCGTCGACACGATGCGGCGCCGCGTCGTCGAGCTCGACCGAGGCGTGATCGTTCGCGATCAGGCCCGTGGCGTCTACGAGTAGGGCAGCGTCATGGCGATAAAGCTCGACTACGTCGTTCGCGAAACCGGTTCGAACCTGCGGCGCAACATCACCCTCACACTGGCCTCGATTGTCACGGTCATGGTGTCGCTCGCGCTGTTCGGCGTCGCGTTGTTGTTGCGCCAGGGCGTCGACAACGCCACCCAGCGCTGGGAAGGCGGCATCGAGTTCGTGATCTTCATGAATGCCGAGGCGTCCGAAGCCCAGCTGAATGCGGTGGCATCCGACCTCGATAGCAGTCCCGAGGTCGGTCGGGTCACATTCTTCGACAAGGATCAGGCATTCGAGGAGTTCAAGGATCTCTTCGAGGGCACACCCGAGATCATCGAGACCGTCTCGCCCGCCGATCTGCCGCCGTCGTTCCGTGTCGTTCCCGTCGACACCGACGCGCAGGCGGTCGAGCAGCTCGCGAGCCGCTTCGAGCGCAGTGCCGGGGTCCGCGAGGTCGTCTCGGCCCAGGAGACCATCCGCAACATCGAGAGCCTCACCGATGTCGCGAGCGTCATCGTGTTGATCGGCTCGATGTTCTTGTTGGTGGCCGCGGCCGCGCTGATCTTCAATACGATCCGAATGGCGATGTTCGCACGAAGACGCGAGATCGAGGTCATGAAGCTCGTCGGGGCGACCAACTGGTTCATCCGCGTCCCGTTCATGGTCGAGGGGCTCATCCAGGGGCTCGTGGGAGCCTTGCTGGCCGTGGGGGCGGTCTTCGGGGCGAACAACCTGCTCGAACGCTTCCTGTCGCGACGTAGCAGCCTCCAGCTGCTCGAGAGCTTCGTCGTGGCCAGCAGCGACGTGTGGCGGACCAGTTTCCTGCTGGTCGTGATCGGTGCGGTCGTGGGCACGGTCGGCTCCGCGATAGCGGTCAGTCGCTTCCTCGACGTCTGAGCGCCCTCGGTCGCGTCAGCGGGAGCGTCATGGGTACATCTCCATGCGCCTAAAGTCCCGGTGGTGAACGGTCGATGGAGAAACGATGTCCCGTCGACCCCTCCGGTTGCTGTGGGCGGTTTGTGCCGTCCTGGCTGTGCTCAACCCTGCCACCGCGCACGCCCAAGAAGCGCCGGCTCCCGCACGTACTGATCCGACTCCTGCGCCGGCTCCTGCTCCGGCTGATCCGACTCCTGCGCCGGCTCCTGCTCCGGCTGATCCGACTCCTGCGCCGGCTCCTGCTCCGGCTGATCCGACTCCTGCGCCGACACCGGCGCCGACCCCGCCACCGGATGGCGCCCCCGAGGCGGTCTGTTCCCCGCCAAGCCCCGATGGCGACGACGATGAGGCGGCGCCCGACGAACCCCCACCGCCGGCACTCGCGCTCGTCGGCGGCCGCTGCATCCCGACCGCCGAGCTGTCGCGGTTGTTGGCCGGCTATGAGGCGTCGGTCGCCGAGGAGGCGTCTGCGCTGCTCGAGCTGCGTGACGCGATCGATCATCTCGACGAGCTGACGCTCCAGCTCGAGATCGTGGAACGGCAGCTCGGCGAGGTGAAGGTCCGCCTGTCGGCCGCGGAGGCCGAGACGAGGTATGCGGCCATCCGGGAACAGGTTGCCCAGGACGAGCTGGCCGCGGTCGAAGCCGAGCTCGAGCGCCAACGGGGGATCCTGCGCGACCAGGCCGTCGCGGCGTACATCGGCGGGGGAGACCTCAGCAAGACGGTCAGTGATGCGATGCTGACGGCCGAGAACCTCAACGACGTCGGTTCGACCCGCGCCTATGGCCAGGTCGTCGTCGAGCACCAGGTCGACCAGGTTGCGCTCGTGACGACGCTCGAGGAGGCCGCAGTCGAGCTTGCCGGGGAGCTGGAGGCCGCGAAGGTGCAGGCCGATGCACTCGCCGAGGACCTCGACGACACGGAACGACTGGCGAACAGTCTTCGGGACGCCCAGCAGGGTCTCGTCGACGACGCGACCGTCGCAACCGAGGAACAGGCGGCGCTCGTTGCCTCGATCCAGGCCCGGCGCGACGAGTTCGCCGGCCAGCTCGGGCTGTCGAGCGCATCGGGAGGAGCCATCGCATCCGTGTTGGCCGGCCTGTCCGACGGCAGCGGGTCGCTTGCCGATGTCGGCACGCTCGCATCACCCATCTCGGCAACATCGCTCGCGTCTGCGTTCGGGCCCCGCCTGCATCCCATCTTCAACGAGGTCCGGATACATACCGGGATCGACCTGAACGGTGCGGCCGGAACACCCTTGCTGGCGTCCGCGGCCGGCGTCGTCGTCATCGCCAGCGCGCAGGGCGGCTACGGCAACGTCACCGTCATCGACCATGGTGGCGGCATCGCGACCCTCTACGCCCACCAGAGTGCGTTTGCCGTGCCCGTCGGAACCGAGGTCGAGACCGGCCAGATCATCGGCTACGTCGGCTCGACCGGCTTCTCGACCGGGCCGCATCTGCACTTCGAGCTGCGAATCGACGGTCTGCCGGTCGATCCGCTGCCGTTCGTCGACCTCCGTATGCAGGCCGAAGGCTCGAGCTGAGCCGCGGCCGGCCATCGGGGTCGGCGACTACGATCCCCCTCAACCGCAGTCCGGCGAAGAGGGGAACCAATGCCACAGCAGGTCCGAGGTGTCATCGCGAGAGCGGTCGGAGATCCCGTCGAGGTCGAGACCATCGTCGTCCCCGATCCCGGGCCGGGTGAGGCCGTGATCGACATCCAGGCATGTGGCGTGTGCCACACCGACCTCCACTACCGCGAGGGAGGCATCAACGACGAGTTCCCGTTCCTGCTCGGCCACGAAGCGGCAGGCATCGTAGAGTCCGTCGGGTCCGATGTCACCGACATCGCACCGGGTGATTTCGTCATCCTGAACTGGCGAGCCGTGTGCGGCCAGTGTCGATCGTGTCTCAAGGGCCGGCCGTGGTACTGCTTCGACACACACAACGCCACCCAGAAGATGACCCTGCTCGACGGCACCGAGCTCTCGCCGGCGCTGGGTATCGGCGCATTCGCCGACAAGACGTTGGTGGCGGCCGGCCAGGCGACGAAGGTCGACCCTGCCGCGCGTCCCGAGGCAGCCGGGCTGCTGGGCTGCGGGGTCATGGCCGGGCTCGGCGCGGCCATGAACACCGCCGAGGTCGGGCGGGGCGACTCCGTGGCCGTCATCGGCTGCGGAGGCGTGGGGGACGCCGCAATCGAAGGCAGCCGGCTCGCGGGCGCCCATCCGATCATCGCCGTCGATGTCGACGCGAAGAAGCTGGAGTGGGCCAAGGAGTTCGGTGCCACCCACACCGTCGACGCCAGCACCGAAGAACCCGTCGAGCGCATTCGGGCCATCACCGGCGGAAACGGCGCCGACGTTGTCATCGAGGCGATCGGTCTGCCCCAGACCTACGAACAGGCGTTCTTCGCCCGCGATCTCGCGGGGACCGTCGTGCTGGTCGGTGTTCCCCGCCCCGACATGAAGATCGAGCTGCCGTTCATCGACGTCTTCGGTCGGGGCGGCTCGCTGAAGTCGTCGTGGTACGGGGACTGCCTCCCGAGCCGCGATTTCCCGATGCTGATCGACCTCTATCTCCAGGGGCGGCTCAATCTCGACGGGTTCGTGTCCGAGACCATCGGGCTCGACGAGGTCGAGGAGGCGTTTCACAAGATGGAAGCCGGCGACGTGTTGCGGTCAGTCGTGGTGCTCTGACGTTGCCGGCGGTGCAGCTGTGGCCCACACCGTGCCGTCACGCACGTCACAGGCGAACACGTCGATGTCGGACTTGCGGTCCCGGCGGCCCGCCATGTTCTGCTTCCAACCCGAGCCGTCGAGCTCGAAGCGCCAACCATGGGCGCAGCACACGATCTCGTCGCCATCGACCACGCCCTCGGCACCGAGGTGTGACCACTGGTGCGGACAACGCGCGTCCATTACGCACAAGCGGCCCGTTGCCGCCCGCCACACCACCACGTCGATGTCACCGAGCTCGGCGTCGACGATGCCACCGGGTTCGACGGCTGCGGCGGTGACCAGCGGCGTCCACGACGGTTCGGTCGTCATCGACGGCAGTGTAGATGCGCCGGGTCCGGTGGATGCCGGTCATCGCCGCACTACCTTCGGTCGGCATGGATGAGCTCGATGAACGCCTGCTCGGCGAGATCACCCTCCGGGTGTGGAAGTACAAAGAGGGCGAGCTCGTCACGCTGATGATGCACCTCGGGCACGAGCTGGGGCTGTACTCGGCCCTCACCGGAACCGGCGCCGTCACGGCCGCCGATCTCGCGGCCGCCAGCGGATGCGACGATCGATGGGTGCTCGAGTGGTTGCGCTGCCAGGCCGCGGCGGGGCTGGTCGAGAGCGACGACGGCGTCACCTTCGAGCTCTCGCCCGAGGCTGGTGCGGTGTTGGCCAGTGCCGACCGACCGACGTTCGCGAGCGGCGCGCTCGTCGCCCCCCTGGGCGGGGAGCGCATCGAGGCGATCACGGAGGCCATCCGCACGGGACGGGGTTTCGGCTACGGCGAGATGGGTCGCGACACCGCCGTGTCGGTCGAGGCATCGTTCGCGCCATGGGCCCGCGCCATGCTCGTGCCCCAGGTCGTGCCGGCGATCGCAGGGCTCGGTCCGCGGCTCGACGCCGGTGCGAGAGTCGTCGACGTCGGGTGTGGCAGCGGACTGATGATCGAGCTGTTGGCCGCGTCGTTCCCACTGGCGTCCTATTCCGGCTACGACCCGTCCGCACACGCCATCGAGCTCGCCCGCACCCGTCTCGCCACCACCGAGCGTGTCTCGCTCGTCGAGGCGCCGGCCGCGGCTCTTCCCGCCGAGCCGACATTCGACGTCGCGCTGGCGTTCGACTGCCTACACGACATGCCTCAGCCCGCGGATGCCCTCGCTGCCATTCGGCGCTCTCTCGTCGACGACGGTGTCCTCGTGGTGAAGGAGATCCGCTCGACCGGGAGCTTCGCCGCCGA
>JAOTZB010000481.1 GCA_029861625.1 Acidimicrobiia bacterium | reverse complement strand
TCGTCGACTGGGTGAAGAAGCACCCGGCGATCAGCGATCACACGATCGAGCCACCGGTCGTGATCACGGGTGTGCCCGGCGCCGATCTGTGCGGGGTTCGCGACCGCATCGCCGCGACGAGGTCGGATTGGCCGGCGGCGACGCGATTGCTCGCGACCGAGGCGCGAAGCGGAGACCAGGCGCGCCCGTCGCCGTCGACGGGCCCGGGTGACGAGTTGTTCGACATCACATTCCGGTCGCTCGACTTCGAGTCGGCACTGCGTGTCGACCGTTATCGGGATGCGCTCGCATCGTCTGACTTCGCGGCGGCCTACGAGCTGCATCGCGTCCAGCTCCAGATCCTCGATGCGGCCCATCCCGGCGAACGCCGACTCGTCGCAGGATCAGAGCACCTGTTCGCGCCCCACGACCTCGCCGACGCCTATCCGGGAGCGGTCGTCGTCCTGGTCGATGTCGATCCCGACCTGGCGCTACGGCGGATGGTCGACCAGTCCTCGCGGCGCCGGGGCTGGTTCAGCGACCGGGTCGACGAGGACTGCATCACCGGCCAGTGGCGTCGTCGGATCGCCGAACTTGCAGGTCTGGTCGACCCCGCGCGTGACGTTCTCGCCGACCGTGCATTCATCGTCGATGTCGACGATCGAAGCGATTTCGCCGGACTGTTCGCCGCCGTTCGCTGACAACTAGGGTCGCCCTGGACCGACCGAAGGGAGCCACGATGCCGCTCGATCCTGCTTCGCAGATGGTGCTCGAGCTCATGTCCGAGGTGGGCGTCGTGCTCGACGTCACGAAGTCGGTCGACGAGATGCGCGCCATGTTGGCTCCCGACCCCGAGGCCGAATTACCACCGGTCGGTGGGGTGCAGGATCAGGTCATCCCGGGGCCCGACGGCGACATCGCGGTTCGCATCTTCCATCCGGTCGGTTCCGACGATGCCGACCCGTTACCCGTCGTCGTCTTCTTCCACGGCGGCGGCTGGGTGATCGGCAGCGTCGAGTCGCACGAGGTACCGGTTCGCGAGATGGTGAACCTCACGGGTGCGATCTACGTCTCGGTCGAGTATCGACTGGCGCCCGAACATCCGTTCCCGGCAGCAGTCGAGGACTGTTACGCGGCGACGGTCTGGGTCGCAGAGTCCGCCGCGTCGTTCGGAGGCGATGCGTCGCGGTTGGTGGTCGCGGGCGACAGCGCGGGAGGCAACCTCGCCACGGTCACCGCGGCGTTGTGCCGTGACCGGGGTGGGCCCGATCTCGCCTTCCAGCTGCTCGTCTACCCATGCGTCGATGCCGATCCCGCGGCGTGGTCGTCGATGGAGGAGAACGCCGACGGCTACTTCTTGACCCGTGACAGCATGACCTGGTTCTACGACCACTATCTCGGAGCCGACAATCGCACGAACCCGCTCGCTGCGCCGATTCACGGTGATCTGCGGGGGTTGCCGCCGGCCTTCATCATCACCGCCCAGTTCGATCCCCTCCGCGACGAGGGTGAGGCCTACGCGGACAAGCTCCGCGCCGCCGGTGTCGCGTGCGCCAACACTCGCTACGACGGAGTGTTCCATACGTTCTTCGGCATGGCCGCGGCGATCCCGACTGCCGCGGTCGCGCAGGCCGATGCCGCGGCCGCAGTCCGCGCCGCAGTCGATCTGTGACGATCCTTCCGCACGAGCGTCATGTCGGCTTGATCACCGCTCCGCCGGCCACCAGTTCGGCGATGGCCTGATCGTCGCGTCCGAGGGCTAGCAGGATCTCGTCGGCATGCTCGCCGAGACCGGGTGCAGGACCCGTCGGTTGCCATGGCGTGCCATGGAAGTCGACCGGCGTTGCGAGTGCCGTGCCCCAGTCGGGCACGTCGATCAGTGCCCCCGACGGCTCGAGCTGGGGGTCGGCGAGAATGTCGTCCGGCGAGTTCACCGGGGCCCAGAAGAACTCGGGCTCGGAGTCGAACACCTCGGCCCATTCGGCGAGTGGTCTGGTCGCGAAGATCGCATCGAGCTCCGCGATGAGCTGCTTGGCGTTCTCGTAGCGCGCTCGGCGGTCGACGAATCTCTCGTCGACGATCCACTC
>JAOTZB010000178.1 GCA_029861625.1 Acidimicrobiia bacterium | reverse complement strand
GGCCGCAGTGGTGTGCGCACTGGTGCCCAAGTCGGGCGTCGCCGGCATCGTCTTCGACTCCGACTGACCTTCCGCAGTACCGCTCAGCCGGCGGCGCCGAGAGGCGCTGCCGGCTGTGCCGGTTTTCGGGCCGCGCGCTTCGGCCTGGCTCCTAGTCTTGGGCGTTCATGAATCCCTCCTCGACCGAGCCGCCGCTGATCCGACGGCTTCCGCCGACGCCGGACACCGACAGGATCGTCGATGCGTTCGTCGACCACGTGGTCGACCTCGGCCTCGAGCTCTACGACGCCCAGGAGGAAGCGATTCTCGAGCTGCTCGACGGCAACAACGTGATCCTGAACACCCCGACCGGATCGGGGAAGTCGCTCGTCGCGGTCGCTGCTCACTTCGCTGCGCTGTCGTCGGGCCGCCGGAGCGTCTACACCGCACCGATCAAGGCGCTCGTGAGCGAGAAGTTCTTCGCGCTCTGCCGTGACTTCGGCTCGGAGCGGGTAGGGATGATCACCGGCGACGCTTCGGTGAACCCCGACGCCCCCATCATCTGCTGCACCGCGGAGATCGTCGCCAACTGGGCATTGCGAGACGGCTCCGACGCCGATCTCGACGTCGTCGTCGTCGACGAGTTCCACTACTACGCCGACCCCCAGCGGGGCTGGGCATGGCAGGTGCCGCTGCTCAGCCTCCCCCATGTGCAGTTCTTGCTGATGTCGGCCACGCTCGGGCCCACCGATCGGTTCGAAGCCGACCTCACGAAACGCACCGGTCGGCCCACCAGCCTGGTGCGGAGCCGCGAACGGCCCGTGCCGCTCGACTTCGAGTACCGCACGACCCGACTCGTCCGTTCCATCGAAGAGCTGCTGGCGCTCGATCGGGCCCCCGTGTACATCGTGCACTTCACCCAACGTGAGGCGGCCGAGCAGGCCCAGTCGCTCCTCTCGATCAACGTGTTGACGAAGGAGGAGAAGCGCCAGATCACCGAGATGATCGGCGAGTTCCGGTTCGACAGCCCGGTGGGCAAGGACATCCGCCGCTTCGTGAGCCATGGCGTCGGTGTCCATCATGCCGGCCTGTTGCCGAAGTACCGGCTCCTCGTCGAGAAGCTGGCCCAGGCCGGGCTGTTGAAGCTCATCTGTGGCACCGACACACTCGGCGTCGGCGTGAACGTCCCGATCCGATCGGTCCTGTTCACCCGGCTGTGCAAGTACGACGGCTCCTCGACCCGTGTGCTGACCGTGCGAGAGTTCCAGCAGATCGCCGGTCGGGCGGGTCGGAAGGGCTTCGACACCCAAGGCACGGTGTGGGCCCAGGCCCCGGCTCACTGGATCGAGAACCGCATCGGTGAGGAGAAGTCGCTCACCGACCCCAAGAAGAAGCGCAAGCTGGTCAAGAAGAAACCGCCCGAGCGCGGCTACGCCCACTGGGACGACGCCACGTTCACCAAGCTGGTCGAAGGCGAACCCGAGCCGCTCACGTCGAGCTTCCGCGTCTCTCATCAGATGATGCTGAACCTGCTCGACCGGCCCGGCGACGGCTGCGCGGCGGCCCGGCGCCTTCTCGTCGACAATCACGAGACGAGGCGGCGACAGCGGGGCCACATCCGCCGGGCGATCGCGATCTACCGGTCGCTCCTCGACGCCGAGGTCATCGAGCTGCTGGACGAACCCGACGAGCTCGACAGGATGGTGCGCGTGACCATCGACCTCCAGGACAGTTTCGCGCTGAACCAGCCGCTCTCGCTCTATGCGCTGGAGGCGCTCGACGGCCTCGACCCCGACCACCCGACGTACCCGCTCGATGTGTTGTCCGTCATCGAGGCAGTGGTCGAGAGCCCCCGGGTCGTGCTGGCGGCCCAGCTCGATCTGGTGCGCACCGAGGAGCTCGCCGAGCTCAAGCGGCGCGGTGTCGAGTACGACGAACGGATGGACGAGCTGGCCAAGCTCGAGCATCCGAAACCGTTGAAGGACTACCTCTACGCGACGTTCGACGTCTTCCGAGCCCACCACCCGTGGGTCGAGAGCGACAACGTCGCGCCCAAGTCGATCACACGTGATCTGTTCGAGCGGGCCATGACGTTCCGCGAGTACGTGCAGCACTACGGGCTCAAACGATCCGAGGGTGTGCTCCTGCGGTACCTCACCGACACCTACAAGGCGATGCGCCAGACCATCCCGGACGCGCACCGCACCGACGACGTTGTCGACATCACCGAGTGGCTGGGCGAGCTGGTCAGACAGGTCGACTCGAGCCTCATCGACGAGTGGGAGAAGCTCCAGCACCCCGACGAGATCGACCTCGACGCCGAGCCGGCTGCTCCCGAGCGGCGCGATGTCACCAGCAACGCCCGCGCCTTCCGGGTGATGGTGCGCAACGAGTTGTTCCGCTGGGTGGAGCTGCTTGCCCACCAGCGCTACGACCGGCTCGGCGAGTTGCCGACCGTTTCGGGCGACCGCGTCGACGTCGACTGGTTCAGCGAGGCGCTCGCGCCGTACTGGGAGCGCCACGACGCAATCGTGCTCGACGGTGACGCTCGCGGCCCCGACCGCTTCGAGCTCGACGAGTCCGGCCGGGCCCGCCAGACCATCTCCGATCCCGAGGGATGGAACGAATGGGTGGTGACAGCGCAGGTCGACTGGGACGCGTCACGAGAAGCCGGCCATGCCGTCGTACTGCTCGACGGGATCAGCCGGCTCTGAGCTCCGGCCTCGAACGGTTCACCGGCCGCCCACTACTCTGACCGCCACGGCCGGACCGCGATCGAGGACGAGGACATGCAACAACTGAGCGGGGTCGACGCAGGGTTCCTGAATCTCGAGACCTCGTCGACCTTCGGCCATGTGTCGAGCCTCTCGATCTACGACCGCCCCGCCGACCCCGACTTCGATGCCTACGAGGTAACCCGGGCCCAGATCGATTCCCGCCTGGCCAGCCTCGAACCGTTCCGCCGACGGTTGGTCGAGGTGCCACTCGGCCTGGATCATCCGTGGTGGATCCACGACCCCGACTTCGATCTCGACTTCCATGTCCGTCACATCGCGGCGCCGCCACCGGGGGACACGACACAGCTGACCGCGCTCGTCGCTCGCATCATCGGGCGACCGATGGATCGTGGCCGGCCGCTGTGGGAGGGCTACGTCATCGAGGGGCTCCAGAACGACCAGTTCGCGTTGCTCACCAAGGTCCACCACGCGACCATCGACGGCGCAGCCGGCGCCGAGCTGCTGGCGATGATGCTCGATCACAGCCCCGACGGCGACACCGCCGACGCCGAGCCCGATGAGTGGAAACCCGAACGCGAACCCTCGAGCCTCGAGATGCTCGGTCGAACCATGCTGTCGATCGCCACCAGGCCGCTCGATGCGTTCCGCCTGGCGTCGCACACGGCGTCGAGCATCCGTGAGGTCTCGCGACGTCGTGGCATCGGCGGCCTCGGCGAGCTGGTCGGCACCACCATGCCGGGGCGCCTCAGCGCACTCGCTCGCCGTGAACACAACGAGAACGATCCTGACATCGCGCCGGTGCTCCCGTCGATGGCAGCACCACCCACACCGTGGAACCGCAGCATCACCCCTCATCGGCGATTCTCCATCGAGAGCATCTCGCTGACCGACGTCAAGGACACCAAGCGGCTCCTCGGCTGCACCGTGAACGACGTCGTGATGGCGATGGTCGCCGGCGGGCTGCGCCGTTGGCTCATTGCCCACGACGCCCTTCCCGACGACCCGCTGGTGGCCATGGTGCCGGTGTCGGTGCGAACAGGTGACGAGTCCGAGAAGTGGACGAACCGCGTGTCGAGCCTCTTCGTGCCCATCCCCACCCACGAGGCCGAACCGCTCGACCGCGTCGCGGCGATGAACCGCACGATGAACGAGGCGAAGGCCACCTTCGACCTGTTGCCCGCCGATGTGCTCACCGACCTCGCGCAGTTCTCCCCGCCGGCGCTCGCCACGCGGGCGGCGCGGCTCGCCGCCCGACTCCACATCGGTGACCGCGTCAATGCGCCCATCAACCTGGTGATCTCGAACGTGCCCGGGCCCCGCGAACCGCTCTATCTCGGCGGGGCCATGCTCCAGCACTACTATCCGGTGTCGACCATCGTCGAGGGCGCGGGGCTCAACGTCACCGTCCAGAGCTACCTCGACAACCTCGACTTCGGCCTGGTGGCATGCCGCGAGCTGATCCCCGAGCTCGATGAGATGACCGGGATGATCACCGCCGAGCTCGACGTGCTCCGCAACACGGCCGAGACGGTCACGACCGGATCCTGACCAGACGCGCGATGCGGTGGCCGACGGTCAGGGTTTCGCGATCCAGCGGTCGATCAGCGAGTGGATGTGGCGGATCTTGCTCTCCTGGTAGTTCGCGAGCGTCACGCCGGATCGTTGCGTGGTGTGCAGCCCGGCCTGCACCTTCGGCAGGTTGAACGTGTCCTGTTCGAAGACACGTGCCAGATTGCCGAGCTCGGGCGCCTTCTCGACCCAGCTGTCGTCGGGCCCGAGCCAGGTGATCTTGGCGGGTGGCGGCCGTTCGCCCTCGAAGGGATCGAGGTAGACGCACTCCATGATCGACATGTCGGGATCGTTGCCGTAGGGCCGGAAACGATAGTTGATGCGGTTGAACGCGGCCCACGGATGGAAGTTGGGGAACAGCGTGTAATAGATGCTGTCGGTCATCTCGGCATCGCAGTAGGTCTCGACCTCGTCGCCGAGAATCGAACGGAGCTTGTCGCGGGCGAGCGAGGCCGCGACGGCGCGCGCCGTGCTGCCGGGCGGCACCTCCATCACCGGCTCCTGGTCGACCCGCCTGTCGGTGAGTGCATCGAAGACGTCCTGTTCGGTTGGCTCCCAGGTGAGATGCGGGCTCGGTGTCGCGCCGGGGCTGATGGCCCGGCTGAAGTTCTCCCACGTGTCGTACTTCGTGTTCTGGTCGCCGATGCTGACCAGGATCTGCGGGTGGGTGGCGCTGACGTGGAACGCCTCGCTGAAGGCCTCCTGCACGACCTTCCAGTTGCAGCGGAAGACGCGAGCGACGTGGGCCGACTTGTACTTGTCCTGCTGGGCCCACTTGTCGAAGTGAACGGCCAGGTCGCCGATGAAGTCGGCGAGTGGTTCGGCGCCGGGGTCCATGTTCACGAACACCCAGCCGCCCCAGGTCGAGGTCATCACTTCGGGGAGCTGCCACTTGTCGGCCTCGGGATCGACGTGGGGGAAGTCCCATGCCGCGGGAACCTCGGCGAGGCTGCCGTCGAGGTGCCAGGCGAATCCGTGGAACGGGCATCGCAACGTGTCACCGCCGCAGTACCCGTCCTCCTCCCGGAGCAACCGACCCCGGTGCAGGCACGCGTTGTAGAACGCCTTGATCTCCCCTGGCGCCGATCGCAGGACGACGATGGAGATGTCGGCGATGTCGTATCTGACCGTGTCGCCGACGTTCGGGATGTCCTCTTCCCTGCACGCCATCTGCCAGACCCGCTTCCAGATCTTCTCGACCTCGAGATCGTGGAACTCGCGGCTGATGTAGCGCTCGACGGGGATATCGTGGTCCCCCAGGTCCTGCACCGAGTCGAGCCGGAGCGTCGGGTTGACCCCGTGCGTGTCGGCGTCGAGCAGGTCGTGGTAGGTCAGACCCGGTGAACGAGCGTCGGTGATGGCCATCGTCGTCTCTCCTGATCAGCTCTGGTCGGCGGGCGCGGCGTAACGCGTTTCCATGACCGTGGTCATCACCCAGCCGCACAGGTGCGGGTCGGCCCACCTCACGTCGCCGTCGACGAAGGTGCCACCAATCGTGAATCGTCCGCTGGCCCCGTCGGCGGCCGTGACCCTGACGAGCGAGTGGTCGTCGTCGTCGATCTCGTACAGGTCTCGGCTGACTGGATGTCTGATGCCCTGCATGGCGATTCCCCGTGATCCGGCCGATGACACGAGCAAACTAACTGACCGATAGGTAGGTGTGCGAGCCCTCGTTCGAACCAGCGCGAATGATCACAGGCGTCAGCGGGTTCTCGCGAGCACCTCATCGTCTCCGGGAGCTCGTGTCCATGCCTCTCCGTCGCACACTGACCGTCGTGATCGGCATCGTGTTGATCGCCGCCGCATGCAGCTCGACCGGCGACGACTCCGACTCGACCGGGACGGCTGCCGCGGATCCCGAGTCGGACGCCGATGTCGACACGAGCACCACGTCACCCGCCGACGACATCGCCCCGTTCGACCTGACAGGCGGGGCGACCAGCTCCGACGAGGGTGTGGTGATCGACGCCGACGATCCCCGGTCGTCGCTGTCACCCGACGCGGCGAACGCGTCGGGTCGGTGGGTGACCGACTGGACCAGGTCGACGATCGACATCGGTGAGCTGGCCGCGGGCCTCGGTGGGTCCGACACCCGAGACCTCATCCGACCGATCGACGTCCCGAAGTTCGAGTCCATCGAGGCGGCCGCACTGTGGCTCAGCGCCGACGAGCCCGGCGCCCTCGTCCAGATCGACGACATCGTCCGCTTCTACCCGCTCTCGATCCTCACGCGGCACGAGGTCGTCAACGACCGATTCGGCGACATCCCGGTCGCGGTCACGTACTGCCCGCTGTGCAACACTGCGCTGGCATTCGATCGCCGGGTCGACGGCGAAGTGCTCCGCTTCGGGGTCTCGGGCCTGCTCCGCAAGAGCGACCTCGTCATGTGGGACGCGACCACCGACAGTCTCTGGCAACAGATAAGCGGCGAAGGCATCGTCGGCACGTTCGCCGGTACCCAGCTCGAGGTGATCTCGACATCGATCGTGTCCTTCGGTGACTTCAGCGAGTCCTTTCCCGACGGTCTGTCGCTCTCACGCGACACGGGCGTCGGGAGCGGGTACGGCGCCAACCCGTACGCGGGCTACAGCTCTCGCACGGGGCCGATCGCGGGATTCTTCCAGGGCGACCCCGATGACCGTCTCCCTGCGCTCGAGCGAGTCGTCGGCGTCACCGTGGGCGACGAGCTGAAGGCCTACCCGTTCAGCGTCATCCAGACCCAGCCTGCCATCAACGACGAGGTCGGCGGCGAGCCGATCGCCGTCTTCTGGGGCGGCACCACCACCGATGCGCTCGACGGCGTGGTCATCGCCGAGAGCGATCAGATCGGCAGTGGCATCGCCTACGAGCGCACCGTCAACGGGCAAGTGCTGACCTTCACGGCCAACGGCGACGACACCTTCACCGACGCCGAGACGTCGACGACCTGGAACCTGCTCGGCCAGGCGATCGACGGCGAGCTCGCCGGTGCGCAGCTCGAGGTCGCACAACACCGCAACGAGTTCTGGTTCGCCTTCTCGGGGTTCTTCCCCGACGCCGATCTGTACCTCGCCTGAGCGGCGCAGGGTCAGATGGTCTTGCCCGGCCGGCCCGGACCCTCGGCGTCGTTGCCGTCCATGTCGGCGTTGGGCCGGGCTTTCGCCATCAGCTCGGCGACCACCGGGCCGAGCCCGGCGGGATCGTCGGGCTGATCGGCCACCGGACCGAGGTGCCAGCCCTCGGCGATGCCGAGATTCTTGCCTCGCACGTCGAAGACGCGGCCGGTGACGTTCTTCGCCTCGGGGCTCGCGAGCCAGGCCGCGGTGACGGCGATCCAGCGGGGCGAGATCGCCTCCTTGAACTCCTCGGGCGCATCCTCACCGCCCATGATCGGAGCGGTCATGCGTGACCAGGCTGCGGGCGCGAGGCAGTTCACGGTGACGCCGTACTTGTTCAGCTCCATGGCCGAGATG
>JAOTZB010000480.1 GCA_029861625.1 Acidimicrobiia bacterium | reverse complement strand
GCCGCGACGAGGATCCCGAGCGCAAGGCTTAGGGCCGCCAGCAGGGATGCCGGGATTCCTGCTCGTCGTCGATCGGTGGCCCGGCGGCGTTCCGGACGGCTCGACACGTCACCTGACTGCGTGCCGGGGTCACCTTCGGAGCGCAGCTGGTTCGAGGCGGAGGTCGGCATGGCGCTCTTTGGATCCGGGAAACGGGCCATGGCCATCCTTCGCTCGACCCAACGGCCAGGTAGAGGTGACCCTAGGCGGTCCGACAAGTGACGATGAGCATCCCCATCGATAGGCAATGATCTCAGGCCGGAGAAACCCTCGTCGCCTGTCGAGCAGGCCGACGCGATGATCGGCGAGATCGTCAGGCGGTCAACGGGCCGAGCGACGTCGCCGCCGGGGAGCCGGGCGGGTCAGTTGAGGGGGACGTCGTGCTCGGACTGTGGACCGACGTCTGGTGTGGGCTCGGCCTGCTCATTGGTGCGAGCGAGCGGAGTCGGCTCCGTATCCTGGGTGGCGGGTGCGCTCGTTACCCGCAGGTGGTATCGCCGGGCCTTGGCCGAGAGGTACTCGACGACGGCGTGGAGTCCGATGGCGATGAACCCGTACAGGGCTGCGGCAAAGAGCAGCGAGGCGTCGAACACGGACCGGTCGTCGATGTCCCGGACGGGGAACATCCCCCGGAACGGCTCCATCGCTCGCTCGGTGTTCCGGTAGACCCAGTCGACGAAGGTCGCTTCAGGGCTCGCTCCGGCGAGGTGGAGGAAGAAGCCGAGGGTCAGCATGGCGAAGGTGATGATGACCACCACGTAGACGACGATGACCAGCGCCTTGGCTCCCCTGAGGAGCAGCTCGATCGTGGCCGGGGTGACTAGTTCGGGTTCTGCGCCGCTGTCAGCTTCGTTCACGTGGGCCTCCTTCGACAGCAGATGCCTGCGACCCGCTGCAATGCGCCCCGAGCCGACGGACCGTGCGCCTTGGCGCATGCTGGGGACGCAACGAACCGGGCCGAGGGTCGCCGTTGCTGATCAGTGTGGCGTGCGCTGGCGCCTGGCCGGCAGGGCCGGAAGTCCCACGCCCCAGTCAGGCCAGAGCGGGAGCGATACAACTGAGTCCAGTCAAGTTTGAGGCGGCGCGAGCCGTTGACCACGCGCCCTACGATCCGGACCCGCAGCTACCCCGATGCCATGCGGGAGGAGTCCTGCCGGTTGTCGTAGTATCGGAACGGCCGCGGGCCCCGCTCGTCGTGCTCATCGGCCAGGGGTGAGGCCGAGGAGCGCAACGGAGAACGAGTCGCGGAGCCTCGACCGAACCTGCTCGTCGGTGATTCGGTTCGTGTACCTCCGAAGCATGAGGTGATACCACGACGCGAACAGGTTGCGAGCGAGCACGGCGAGCGGCACGTCCTCCCGCAGCTCGCCGTTGTCCTGGGCCTCGACGAGCAGCGCGCTCAGCCGGTCGTAGTACTTGCGCATGAAATCCGAGGTGGAGCTCTGCGGCCCCTCGGGCAGGAACATCAGCTCCCTGAAGTAGGTCCGGGCCAGCTCCGGATCGTGAGCGTGGAAGTCGCTCACCTCGCCGAAGGCGTGCAGCAGCTGGTCGAGCAGGCTCTGCGATCGATCGAGATGGTCGAGGGCGTCGTGCCAGGCGCGGCCGACATCCTCGTGGAAGACCTCAACCAACAGCGCCTCTTTGGACTCGACGTACAGATAGAGGGTGCCGGTGCCGATGCCGGCTCGCGCCGAGATCTGTGCCGTCGTCGTCTGGGCAAAGCCTTGGGTCTCGAACAGCTCCCGTGCTGCTTCGATGATCCGTCGCTGCTTCTCGGCCTTGTTTCGCTCCCGCTTCCCCGGCGGACCGTCGGCGGCGCGGTTCGTCATGTGGTCCAGTCTACGAGAGTGATCGACTGGTGAGGATCATCCAACTCGGGAAGGGTCGTCGCCACAAGCCCGTTCAAGAAACCTCACTGGACCCAGCCGCTCGACCGGCCCCTCACGAGCTGCGGACGAACGGAACGGTCAGGTTCGACTCGCGGTACTGAGTGGATCGGTTGCCGAACATGGACCGCAGTTCGATCGTCGTCAGTCGGCGACCGCGGCCTGCGCCGTCG
>JAOTZB010000479.1 GCA_029861625.1 Acidimicrobiia bacterium | reverse complement strand
GGTCCACCCGAGCCCTTCGGGGGAGTGCCGTTCTTCGGCGAATTGGCCAAGATGTTCCAGGGCGCGGGCACCGGCGCCTGGGACACCGCCCGACAGCTCGCGGTACAGCTGGCGACGAACGGCGAGTCCGAGCCCAACGTCGAACCGGTCGAGCGCCTCGCGATGGAACAGCTGGTTCGCGTCGCCGAGCTCCGGGTTGCCGACGCCAGCGGGCTCAACGTCGGCGGCCAGCACGGGCTGACGGCCGAGATCACCACCCGCGGCGGTTGGGCCACTCGCACCGTCTCGGACTACCAACCCCTGCTCGAAGGCCTCGCCGAGTCGCTCGCTCGACCCCCGACGGGTGTCGACGACGACGATCCGTCGGCCGCGATGTTCCAGGCGATCTTCGGGATGCTCGGACCGGCCCTGGTC
The DNA here is from genome assembly GCA_029861625.1 of Acidimicrobiia bacterium. Lineage (GTDB taxonomy): Bacteria > Actinomycetota > Acidimicrobiia > Acidimicrobiales > JAHEJN01 > JAOTZB01. The sequence goes on along the minus strand of JAOTZB010000479.1, from coordinate 1,685 downwards.
GGCTTCACGGCAGGTTCGATGGTCGGCCACCTGGCCCAGCGGGCGCTCGGCGGGTACACACTGCCCGTCCCTCGCCCGGTCGACTCGGCGATCCTCTTGTCGGTCCCGGCCATCGACGACCTGGTGGAGGAATGGAGTCTCGATCGCAACGACGTCCGGCTGTGGGCCTGCGTCCACGAGGTCGCGCATCACACCGTTCTCGGCGTCCCGCACATCCGGGAGCGCCTGACCGGCCTCCTCGACCGACACGTCCGGGCCTTCCGGACCGACATGGACGGCCTCGAGGCGCAGCTCGGGACCCTCGACCCGAGCGATCCGAGCTCGTTCGCAGCGCTGCAGCAGTCCCTCGGCGACCCCGACACCGTGCTCGGGGCGCTGCGATCGGCCGAACAGGAAGAGCTCCAGCCCGAGCTGGCGGCGATGGTCGCCATGGTCGTGGGCGTGGCCGACGACCTGGTCGCGCGGATCGGCGCCGATCTGATCACCACCCACGACCGCATCACCGAGGCGATCCACCGCCGGCGCGTCACGACGAGCGCATCCGATCGATTCGTCGAACGGCTGCTCGGGCTCGAGCTCGACCAGGGCCAGTACGACCGGGGCGCCGGCTTCGTGGCTGGCGTACGTGAGCGAGCCGGCGCCGACGGGCTCCGACGCCTGTACGAATCCGACCGCATGCTGCCCACTGCCGCCGAGGTCGATGCCCCCGGCCTCTGGCTCGCCCGCATCGACCTCCCCACCGATTGACCGACCGACCTGGGGCCGGCTCAGTCCAACGGGGCCGTGGTGATGTTCGAATAGCACATCTCGTCGCCGGTGCCGTCGGCCCAGAGGACGTAGCCGACGGCCTCGTAGGGCGCACGCTCCCGATTCCAGGCGCAGTCGATCCGGATGGTGTCGCCGCGCCCGATGATGATGTCGTCAACCGGCTGGTAGCCGAACTGCCACTCGAAGTTCCAGTTCGGGATGTCGAGCAGGACCACCTCGTCGGGCGTCCCCGGATTGAGCGTCAACCGGATGCTGAGGCCGAGCTCGTGCATGTGACCGGCCACCGACACGATCCGTCCGGGGTTCTCGACGGGTAGGTCACAGGTCGACCAGGCCGTGCCATCGGTCATGGCAGCGTAGTCCGCAGGCCGAGAACGACAGACGCCGAGGAAGTAGTCGGGCAGGATGGCGGCGAACTCACCGTAGAGATCCCGAACCCGTTCGAGGGCGACCTCGCGGTCGCACAACGGGTCGGTGTCGCCCTCGTAGCAGGGGATCTCGGCGGGCCCGAGGTAGAGCGCACCCTGCAGCGAGTCGAACGATCCTCCGGCCGCCGCCAGGTCGTCGTCGGAGGCGAGATCGAACACCATCCGGCTCAGGTCGGGTGCCGCCCCTTCGTCGAAGTGATAGTGCACCTGGACGATGAGGAAGTCCCCGGGCCGCAGCGGGATCGCATATCCCGCGGGCTGACGCGCCGGTTGGGCGCCCGGCGCCCAGCCGGCCATGCGGAACTGGTACCCGCCGTTGCTGTCGTCGAGCTGGCCGAGGCCGTAGCAGGTCCATCCCGGACCGGGCTCGGCAGCGTCCTTGGCGTCGGCCTCGGCCCGGAGCTCCTCGGACGCGAGATGGATGATGCCGTGGTGCACGACCTCGACCTGATCGGGCTCGAAGTGTGACGCCAGGATCCATTCGGTCTC
>JAOTZB010000011.1 GCA_029861625.1 Acidimicrobiia bacterium | reverse complement strand
CCAGCCCGAGGGCGAACATCATCCAGGCTTCCTTGCCGATCGCCGACGGCCAGAACGACATCGTCGGCCACAGGAAGATCAACAGCCCGTACCGCTTGAGATGACCCGTCGGCACGGCCGTGGCAAACGCGACGAACAGCAGGTAGACGCCGATGAAGCCCAACATCGAGTACACGAGGAAGCCGACGAACTTGTTGGTGCCGACCAGCGCATAGATCACTCCGGTCGACACGCGGATGAAACCGGTGCCGGGGATCGGCCGACCGGGATCGACGTCGAAGTCGAGCCCGCGGAACGACTCGGCCAGTCGGGTACCCCAGAGGTGATAGCTGCTGCTGTCGCCGTTGCCGTCGTAGATCTCGTCGACCATGTACAAGCGACCGAACGCACCGAGGACCTTGACCGAGAAGGCGAAGAACACCAGGCCGGCGGAGTCGAAACCGCGGCCCGCGCCGCTCTCGTACCGGAGAATCGGGACGAGTGCCAGCAGCATCACCGGAATCGCGACCAGCCCCGTGATCGTGCCGAGGCCGAGCGCATTGCCGAGCGCCAACAGCCCGACGTCGATCATGAGGACGACTGCGCCGGCGAGCCAGAATCCGGACCGTGAGTCGGTGCGCGTCGAGCGACGAGTCGCGATGGGTCCGATCGGCGCCAACATCGGCCCACGCGATCGGTGCGTGCTCATGACTCGACGGACTCCTCCACCCGCCCCTCCGAGCTCGCCGTCGGGTGGACCTCGGGCCCGGTGTCGGGCGTCGGTTCGACCCCTGCCTCGTCGTCGACCTCTCGCCGGAACCTCGCATCCGTGCGCTCACGGGTCCACAGCCTCGGGAAACGCCATCGCCGGGCCGAACGTTCGCTGTAGTAGTAGTAATACCCCTTCGATTTCGGCCCCTCGGTGACTCCGACCAACACCACGCCCGCCACCGGCGCTCGACGGCGTTCGAGCAGCTCTCGTGTTGCCTCGGCGCTCTCCTTGGTGGTGCGCCCCACCTGGGCGACGATGACCACCATGTCGGCCAGCGGGAGCAGCTCGTTGGCATCGTTGGTGGCGAGCATGGGCGCCGTGTCGAGCAGGACGACGTCGAACCGATTGCGGGCCTGTCCTATCACCGCCTTCTGCGCGCGGACGACATCGGTCGGGTGGCCCTCGGACCCGTCGATTGTCACGTGGTTGATCATCTTCACGCCGTCGACCGAGGTCGGACTGAGCTTGCGAGGGGCGACATCACCGTCGAGGAAATTGGCCAGCCTCGGCCGGCGGAAGTCGCAGTTGAGCGCGAGGATCGAGTAGCCATCCTCGGCCAGGACGGTGGCCAGGTTCGAGACCGTGCTCGTCTTGCCCTCGGACGCTCCCGGCGACGTGACGAGCACCACGCTCTTGGTGCCCTCGTCGACCTCGACATCGTGGCCATTGCTCGATGAGCCGAACTCCCGCGCATACACCAGCGACGATCGCAGCGTGCGGTAGGCCTCGGCGACCTGCGACATCGGTTCGGTGCGACTGACGATGACAGGCAGCTTGCGATCGGCCTTGCGGAGCCTCGGGATCTCGCCGATCACGGGCAGCCCGAAGTGTTCCTCGGCGTCCTCCTTCGTGCGGATCCTGTGGTCGAGGCGGGACACGACGATGGCCGCGGTGACACCCATCAAGAGCCCCGCGAGCGTTCCCCCCAGGAACAGTGCCACCGGATTGTCGAGCACCGAGGAGGAGATGCCCCCTCCGCCGGTTCCGTCGGGTGCATCGTCGGCCGCACGGTAGTTGGCCTCGCCCCTGGACCCGGCCGCGATGCGCCGGTCGTACTCGCGCTGGTTGGCGGTACGCGGCTCGCTCACGTCGAGGGTCAACAGCACTGCAACGGGCGGGCCCTGCGCCACGAGCTCGTCGACAGCTGCGGTGGCAGACTGCAACCGGGCAAGTGCCGCGCTGCGTTCGAGCTCGAGCAGGTCGATCTCCGTCGTGATCTCAGCGATCGCACCCGAATTGTCGACCCCTCCGGACTCCTGGTCGACCGGTGTATCGAAAGAGTCGGAAGCGTCGACCTCGGACCGGAGGCGATCGATCGCGTCGGTCGCGTCGTTCACGTCGCTGCTCGCCGTGGTGACATCGGTCTGTGCCGCAGCGAGCTCGGCGGCGTAGAGGGCGAGGTCGTCACGCTGGAGTGACGCGACCAGCTCGTCGGCAAAGGCGTTCGTGATCTCCGTGGCGCGGTCGGCATCGCGATCGACTGCCGACACGACGATCGTTTGGAGCGTGAGGTTCGTGATCGTCTGCACGCTCGCAGCGAGCTCGTCGGGATCGCCGCCGATGCGCGCGGCCACCGCGTCGGGCACGTCGCCGATCGTGGCGAAGAACGCCGCCTGCTCGAGGTTCACAACGAAACGGGACTGCTCGTTGATGATGAGCGTGTGGCGCACCGAGTGGTACGTGGGCTCGACCAGGGGTGTCGCGTCGTCGCCCCCTGTCCGAGTGGCGGCGGCTGCACCCAGCGTGGCGCCGAGCAGCGTGGCCACGAGGATGAGTACCCAGTGACGCCGGAGAACTCGGAAGTAGCGAACTGTTTCCACAGTACCCAGAAGTGGTTGCGAGCGATTCGGACCCGTGCGGGACCGGATCACTCAGGATAGCGGTGGCTTCGCCGGGCTTCTGGTACACCCAAGTCGTTCGGCCCGGTCCTAGCCTGGGCAAATGTTCCCGTCTGCCGACGAAAACGGGCTTCGCGTCGCCGCGGCAGCCTTCCGGCGCTAGGTGCGAGTCCACTGGTACTGGCCGTTCGCTCGGCCCGAGGAGCTCGACTGGGCCGTCGGCACCGCCCGAAACGACGACGAAATCGTCGTGCAGGTGATCGACCGGCCGGCCGCTCCCGCCGCGGGCCGGGCTGGTCCGGTCACCATCGTCAGAGACCTGCCCGACGTGAACCGGAACACGACGAACCGGATCGAATGGGTCGCATCGAGGGCTCGTACATATCGTCGTCGCGCCAGCCGACGGCGCAGCCTCTGGCGGACCCACCAGTTCGACCTCGTCCACCTGCACTACGCGAATCGGTTCACCGATGGCTTCGTTCGACCGCCGGGCCCGTGGGTGCTCAGCGTCCACGATGTCGTGCCCCACGAACCACGTCTCGGTACCCTCGTCGAGCGGCAGCTCCTTCGCTTGCTCTACCGGAGGCCCGATGCGCTGGTGGTCCACCATCAGCGTCTCGCCGACGTCCTGATGTCCGACTTCGCCGTGGGATCCGACCGCGTCCACGTCGTCCCGCACCAGGTCTTCCCGGTACCGGGCCGCCCTGGACCCCGCCCGGACGGCGTGCCGATGGTGCTGTTCTTCGGGGCGCTGCGCGCGAACAAAGGCCTCGAGGTGTTGGCACAGGCGGTCGAGCTCCTCGATCCCGATCTCGTCCGTTTCCATATCGCCGGCAGGGGCGACAGCGCGACCGAGCAGGCGGTGCGACGACTCGCCGAGCGTCACCGACATGTCGATGTCGAGCTCGGCCACGCCACCCTCGATCGCAAGCGAGCGCTCTTCCGCGACGCGTCGATTGTTGTTCTCCCGTATCGCACCTTCGCATCACAGAGCGGTGTCCTGCACGATGCCTACGGCCATGGTCGACCGGTCGTCGTCACCGATGTCGGCGCGCTCGGCGAGACCGTCCGCGAGGACAGGACCGGGCTCGTCGTCGGTGCCGGCGATCCGACCGCGCTCGCCGGGGCCATCGCCGATCTGGCCACCACGGACCGCTGGGCCGAGCTCTCCCGGGCCGGCCTCCGGATCGCGGCCGAGCGTTCACCCGAGGCAAGCGGCCGGCTGCTCCGGGCGGTCTACGACCAGGTCGTCCACTAGCACGTGCCGTCGTCGGAGCCGTCGGGTGTTCGCTGGTGCCGGCCCTCCGGTCGTGAACGCCGGGACCGCTGCCGAACGGCGGTCGCGACCCACACTGCGGCCGACGCGACGCGGTAGGTGACCGAGAGCAGCTCGTAGCGCACCGGTAGCGGTCGGTCGGCCCGTCGTCGCTGCTCGCTGCCGAGGAACACCATGGTTCGGGCCCCGGCCTCGAGCGTCCATTTCACCCGCCCGCGGAGCAATCGGTCGATCGGCGTGGCCGGGTCGACAGTCCGGCCCTCGAGCGCCAGGTAGTGGGCCCAGCGGCGCGGTAACCGGCGAGCGGGCGGGAGGTTCCGGTGGTACGGCGCCTGCAGCGCGGGAAGCGTGTCGGCATCGAGCCCGATCGACTCGTGAACGGCCCCCGAGTAGCGGAGGCCCCGATCGGTCCGGAAGAGGCGGATCTGGTAGCCGGGATAGCCGCTGGCGGCATCGTGGAGCCTCGCGCCCACCCGGTAGGTGAAGGGCACCAGGAATCCGGACGCCTGCGGACCATCGGCCAACGTCGAGCGGATCTCCTCGACCAATTCGGTGCTCAGATCCTCGTCGGAGTCGAGCTGGAAGAACCAGGTGTTCGATGCGACGTCGAGCATCTGGTTCCGAGCCCCGAAGAAGTCGCGGAGCCGACCGTCCTCGGCCTGGAACTCAGGAGCCTGCGCTATGACGACGCATCCCTCCCGTCGGGCAAGCTCGACCGTGCCGTCGTCGCTGCCCCCGTCACACACGATGACCTCGTCGAAATCGGTGACGCTGGCGAGGAGACGCGGGAGCAGGGACGCGTTGTTGCGAGTCAGCACGCCGATCGAGCACTGAATCGTCGTCGTTGCGTCGCCGACCTCGTGTCGACCCGGCCGTCCATCTGCCACGACCCGCCATCGTAGAGTCGGCGTCGGCAACCGAATCGCATTCCCCTCTCGCCGCGGCGACCGCTCTAAGGTCCCGAGCGTGCTTGGACGCCGAGGAACCCGGACCGATATCGATCTGCTGTTCCTGATCGAACCCACCGAGGGCGGCGCCTACGCGAGCACCGAGGAGCTGTGCAACCAGCTCGCCCGACGCGGTCTCCGCACCGAGATCCTGCACCAGGACGCGACCCGAACGTTCACGCAGCGGGCATACCGGCGTTTCACCAATGCAGAGGTGAAGCTGGGTCGTCCCCCACTCGTCGAGGGGTGGAACCGTCTCATCGGCCGTCGGCTCCGCCCTGGACAGGTGCCGTGCCGCGTGCCGATCTGGCGTGCCGCGATCCTCGAGAACGGCCTGCGCTCGTTCCTCGCTCGCGCTCGACCGAAGGCGATCGTCGCCACGGCGCTGTCGCGAGTGGCGTGGCGACGGATTCGCCAAGACGCCGACGCGTTCGGCATACCACTCGTCTTCTATCTCCGCGGCCACACGATGCTCCCGCACCTCGCGCTCGGCGCGCCGGCCGACTGCCTGGTCGTCAACTCGGCGTCGCTCGGCGATGCCGTGGGGGAGCTCGGGTTCGACGCCCACGTCGTCCGATCGGTGATCGACCTCTCGCGATATCGCGTCGAGCCGACTCGCGAGGTCGCCCTGGTGATCAACCCGATTCCCGTGTACGGCCGCGACCTCGCCCTCGAGATCGCCCGCCTGGTGCCCGAGATCCCGTTCGAGTTACGCGAATCCCACGCCATGGTCGCCACCGACCGCCGAGCTCTCGCGAACGGCGTCGGCGACCTCGACAACGTGACGTTGCTCGAACAGACCGACGACGTCGAGGCGCTCTACGGTCGAACCCGTGTCCTGGTGGTGCCGTATCCGATGGGCGATCTCGCCACCAACCGGCCCAGGATCGTCGCCGAGGCGCAGATCAGCGGCATTCCCGTCGTCGGTTCGAGCATTCCAGGGCTCATCGAGTCGATCGGGCCGGGCGGCAGCGTCGTCGACCCGGCTGACCCGGCCGCGTGGGCCGACGAGCTGCGCCGGTTGTGGACCGATGACGCGTACTACGAGAAGCTCTCCGCCGCTGCCCTCGCCCATGCCTCACGGACCGAGCTCGATCCTGCGCACATAGCCGGGGAATTCATCGAAGCGCTCGGTTCCATCGTCGACCGATGACCGTCGAGCTGAGCGTCGTGATCGCAGCGCACAATGCGGCCGGAACGCTCGCCGACCAGATCCAAGCGCTCCGCGAGCAGGCGTCCGCCGATGTCGAGATCATCGTCGTCGACAATGCCTCGACCGACGGAACGGCGGCGATCGTCGGCTCCCTCCAGGACGGATCCGGCGTGCTCCGTCTGGAACACGAGCCGCTCCGGGGCGCATCTGCGGCCCGGAACCACGGTGTCTCCCGAGCGCGGGGCCGGATGCTCGCGTTCTGCGATGCCGACGACATCGTCGGTCCGGAATGGGTCGCGGGCGTACTCGGCGGTCTCGCCGACTCGCCGGTGGTGACGGGCCCGCTCGACGTCCACAGCCTCAACGAGCCTGCGTTCGCCGATAGCCGCGGACTGGGCTGGACCCGAAGGCTGGAAGACTTCCGCGGGCTCTTTCCGGTCGCTCATTCCGGCAACTTCGCAATTCGGCGCGACGTGTTCGAGGCGCTCGGCGGCTTCGATGTGACCCGACCGATCGGCGAGGACGTCGATCTCTCATACCGGCTCTGGTGCGCTGGTCATCGCATTGCATTCGAGCCCCGCCTCGAGCTCCGCTACCGCTATCCGACGACACTCGGCGCACTCTGGCGCCAGGGTTTCTCCCACGGCGAGTTCGCAGCGAGATTCGAGCGGCAGCTCCGACGCGACGGCCACCCCGTGGAAGCGGTGCAGGGAGGCGCGCGGCTCCGTCGGCTCGCCTGGATGGTCCGACACCTCCCGTACCTCGTCACTCCTCGACACCGACCACGCTGGATCTGGGTGCTCGCGACCGAGGCCGGATCGGTGGCAGCGCTGCTCCGTCGCGGGTGACGCGCTCCCTCCGAGCGCGGCCCATGTCCGCCAAGGCCGGTCGCCAGGGCCACGAGACGTCGTTGGTATGGTTCGGCGATGGCTCGAATCACCGCAGCTCGCGTGAAGCGTCGCGCCGCCACGGTGCTCAGGACTGCCACCTCGCGGTCGTTCCGCACGGCAACGGCCGCCGGCGTCGCGCAGCGCCGGCGGCAACTCCGCGGGGACGCCCGCCCGATCATCGTCCATCAGCCCGGACGCGTCGGCTCCAACTCGGTCGTCGCGACGGTGAGGTCGACCGGAACGGATCGGCCGGTGTTCCACGTGCACTCGCTCACCAGCCCCGCGCTCGAACGGGCGCTCGACCACGAGCGGGAACAGTACGGCTCCCGACGCTCGGTGTCCTCGTACCTGCTCAACGCCGCCGCCCTGCGACCCGAGCTCGAACGACACGAGATCCCACCCCGGCCTTACGACGTGATCACGCTCGTGCGTGATCCGGTGCGGCGCAACCTCTCTGCGCTCGTCCCGGTCACGATCGGGAAGCTGCGAGCTCGCCGCCCCGAGCTCGCCGATGCGCCGCCGGAGGTGATCGCCGACGAGATCTGTGCCGTCTTCGAGGCCGACTGGCTGCAGCGAGCCGAACCGTTCGAACGGTTCTTCACCGGCGAGTTCATACCCGTGTGGGGATTCGACCCGCTCGATCACCCGTTCTCCCCCGCCGATGGATACGCGATCATGTCGGGCGCACGCGCCCGGACGCTCGTACTGCGGGTCGAGGATCTCGATCGTGTCGCCGGTCCGGCGATCTCCGAGCTCGTCGGATTGACGACGGGCCCGGCCGAGAAGGCGAATCGTGCCGCTGACAAGCCCTATCGCGACGTGCACTCGGCCGTGATCGAACGAATCCGGATCCCCGAGGCCTACATCGACCGCATGTACAGCTCGCCGTACGTCAGACATTTCTACGCCGCGGCCGAGCTCGACGAGCTCCGGACGCGCTGGCTTGGGCAGTAGCCGACCATGGAGCTCTCGGTCGTCGTGCCGGCGTTCAACGCAGCCGAGACGATCGGCGAACAGCTGGAAGCGCTCGCCGCACAGATCACGCAGCTCGACGCCGAGGTGGTCGTGGTCGACAATCGCTCCACCGACGCCACGGCCGACATCGTCAGGCGCCGCGCCGCGACGGCTCCCTGGCTACGGCTCGTCTCGGCGCCCGACCGTGCGGGCCCGGGCCACGCCCGCAACGTCGGCGTGGCGCATGCCCGCGCCGATCGGATCGCGTTCTGCGACAGCGACGACATCGTCGCCGACGGCTGGGTTCGCACGATGGTCGACTCTCTCGGCCGACACGAGCTGGTCACCGGCCTGCTCGAGCTCGATGAGCTGAACGACAGCGACGGAGGCACCCAGCGAGGATCACCACGAACCGACGCCGCGTCCTACTACGGCCTGTTCCCGTACGTCGCGAGCGGCAACTGTGCCGTACGGCGCACCACGTTCGAGGGACTCGGCGGCTTCGACGAGGATCTCGACGCGTGCGAGGACATCGAGCTCTCGCTTCGCGCCAGGCTCGCCGGCATCGTCGTGGGCTTCGACCCGGCCGCGATCGTGCACTACCGCTATCGGCATCGGCCATCCGAGCTGTTCCGGCAGGGCCGGAGCTACGGACGCGGACGGGTCGACATTGCCCGCCGCATGAAGCTCGCGGGACTCGAACGCCCGTCGTGGTACGCGGGCTGGAAGTCCTGGCTCTGGCTCGCGGTCAACGCACCCAGAGCGGCAACCGGTCGAGGGCGCCGCGCCGTGGCGTGGGTCGCAGGGAATCGGCTCGGTCATCTCGAAGCGAGCGTGCGGACCGGGGTCGTGCTCCTCTAGGCGATGCCGCTCGACAGTTCGACGTACCGCCTTCGTTGCAGGTCGGAGAGCGCGACGAGGCGGCTGTGGGTCCGCGCCACGGTCGACGCCCGCTCGGCGGCGACGCGTTCGACCGCACCGACGAGCTCGTCGGCCGTGAAGTCGTCGCGGTGCAGGAGCTGATCGCCAGCATCGACGGACAGCATGAAATCGCTGCACTTGGGGTGGTAGTCGATGCACAACGTCGGCGCGCCGGCACACATGGCGATCGCGGCAGCGTGCAGCTTGGTGGCGACGAACACCGACCACTCGTGCGCTCGCGCGAGCAGCTCGTCAGCGTCCTCGATGATCACATGGACGGGAGCATCGGGTTGACCACAGTTCGCCCTGACCTGCGACGTCAGCTCGAGATCGCTCGCTGTGACCACGACGAACTCGATGGCCCAGCCGGCCCGGTCGAGCGCGCGCAGGCATTCGGCGATCCTCATCGCCGCGGCCTCGGCATCCGATGCCGGCCAGATCGCCTCCGAGGTGCAGCCGACGTTCACACCGATGCGCGAGTTCGGCGGTTCACCCTCCGGCAGCGCCTCGACCAGCGAACATGCCGTATCGCCGAGCACTTCGCTGGCCACATCCACCGATTCGAGGATCGACTGCGACAACGGCCCGCGAACGCCGACGTGAGCACACCCGGCGAGCACTCCGGCCCAGGACCGGAGCAGGTGCTCGCCCGAGCCCGGTCCGTGCTGGCGATCGATGATCTCGCGCGGCGCGACACCTGTGCCGAAGACGATGGTCTGGTGACCGGCCCGTTGGGCTGCCCGCAGCGGCTCCAGGTAGGCCGTGCCGCCGATGAGCGTGCCACCCCCGAGAACCGTGGTCATGGGCGGTCGGCCCCACGACGCCATCCGGAGGCTTCGTTCTCCGAGCTGTCGGGGAATCGAGATGACGGGACGAGGGCGTGAGATCCGCTCGAATGCAGTGAGGACCGCTCGATCGCCGAGATTTTCGAGGTCGGACATTCCGAGGTAGCCGAGCGCATCTGGCGTGCGGCGTCGAGCGGTCGCGAACCGGGCTGCGGCGGGGAGAACGGATCGAACGTCCCTTGCCGCGAGCCGGACCGGTCGCAGGGCGCGGCGGATTCTCGCGACTGCGCCGGAGCCGGCGTCAGGCATCGGCATCGGCACCGGCACCGGCACCGGCACCGGCAGCAGGTTCGGTGTCGCCGAAGTACCGGGTGAGATCACCGAGTTGGCCCGGTGTGCCGAGTGCCGTGAGCCTGCCGTTGTCGAGCACTGCGATGCGGTCGCAGTTGACCAGCGTCGACAGACGATGGGCGATGATGAGCATGGTGGCGGTTCCGTGGAGTGTGTGCAGCATCGTGGTGATCGCCTGCTCGACCTGGACGTCGAGCGCGGACGTGGGCTCATCGAGGACGAGCAGGCCGGGACGCCCCGCGAGCGCGCGTGCAATCGCGATCCGCTGGCGCTGTCCACCCGAGATCTGGGACCCGAGGGTTCCGGGCTGGGTGTCGAAGCCGTGCTCCCATCGGCGGATCTCGTCGCCGATGGCGGCCGCCTCCGCCGCCGCGAACACGTCGGCGTCGGTCACCCACGATCGGAAGAACCGGATGTTCTCGGCGATCGACGTGCTCAGCAGCGTCGACTCCTGCGGGAGGTATGCGACATGTTGGGCCCAGTCGGTGGGATCGACTGCCTCGAGTCGTGCATCGTTCACGATGATCGATCCTGAGCTCGGTCGTTGCAGGCCCAGCACGAGCTGGGCCAGGCTCGACTTGCCCGCACCGGACGGCCCGACGATGCCGATCGACTCGCCGGGTGAGACGTCGAACGAGATCTCCGAGAGCACCTCGGGGCCATCGGGATACGCGAACGAGACACGGTCGAGTCGGACGGCCACTGGATCATCGGCACGGCCCGGCAGCGCGATCGTACCCACTGAATCCTGCATCGGCTTCTGGTCGAGCATCTCGAGGTCGGCTTCGAGCTGCTCGATCCACGGCACCTTGTCGATGACCTGGTGATAGGCCGCCTGGAGCGACTGACCGGCGGAGACCGAGCGGAGCAGGATGAGCGCCACCGCGGCGAGCGACGCCGCGTTCCCGGGGCCAACGGCATTCATCACGCCGAGCAGCACGACGATGAGAACCAGCGCGGCAACGCGGAAGAGACTGCTCGACAACATGTTCACGAGCCGCTTGCGGAACAGCAGGCGAGACTGGCGTTCGTTCAGATCGGCGGCACCCGCGATGCTCTGGTCCTGCACGCCGAACACCTGGATCTCGCGGCCCAGCATCGTGACGGCCTGAACCTCGGCCGCGAACGCCCGATTCAGTCGGGTCGCGAACCGGCTCTGCCGCTTGGCGACCCGGGCGAACGGGAAGGTGACGGCGAGCAGGCACAGAACGCCGACGATGATCGCGAGCGCGGCCTGCGGGTTGATGACGATCGCCGAGACCAGCAACGTCGCGAACGTGGCGAGCGCGGCGAGCAGGGTCGCGACGTTCCCCATCAACGCGACGGCATTCGACGTGTTGGAGGTGACGAGCTGGACGAGCGCGCTTCCCTCGAATCGTGCCTTCACGGACCAGGGCGCGGCAGCGTGGCGTGTCAGCACTTCGTGTCGTACAGCCTGCGACGTCGCCGCGGTCAGGCGGGCCGAGAGGTACGCGGTGATGATTTCGGTCACCAGGTAGATGCCGACCAGGCCGAAGGCGATGAGGATCAGCTGACCCGGCGTGAGAGAGGTCGCGGCGAATGGCCCGACCGAGCCCGAGATGTCCTCTGTCTCGACCGTCAGCGCGGCCGCGACGCGAGCGATGACGAGCAGGACCGCGGCCTGGGCCGCCCCGCCCAGGGCAGAGTTTCCCGCGATGGCCGCGAACCACCAGCGCGGCCGACCCGCCAGCCGGGCCAGCCGCCAGAACTGGTCCCTGGCGGTCGAACCCCGGACGCTCCGGTCCTCGTTCGGCTCGCTCGAGTCGGCAGTCACGCGCTCAGTCCGAGACGGCCAGCAGCAACTGGAATCCCGGCCATGGTTCGGTCATCGGTATTCGGCCGACCTCGTGCAGCCCGGCGGCCACAGTCTGCTCGACGAGGCTGTCGACCGTGGCCCAGCGGGTGGTCTCCCATCGTCCGAAGTTGCCGCCCTCGTCGGCGCCCTCCATCACCTCGAGGATGGCTCGACCGCCCGGCGCCAGAACCCTGACCACTTCGGCGAGCATCTTCGACAGGTCGAAGGCGTGATCGATCGAGTTGCAGTACACCGTCTGGGCCGATTCGTCGGGGAACTGGACGTCGTGGAAGTCGCCGGGGAGCACGAGTCGGTTGTCGTCACCGGGGTTGAGATCGATGCCGACCGCGAACGCCCCGAGATCCTGGAACACCTCGACCTCGGCGCCATGGCGAGCGGCCAGGCACACGACGGATCGGCCGGGCCATTCGACCGGGAGCGCGGCGAGGCGTTCCCGCAACGCAGGGGCGAACCGCCGGTCGTAGGCGTCGGTATGGACCATCGCCAGCTTCGACCGCTGCATGTCGACGTAGTCGTCGTAGCTGTCGAAGAGCTTCCGGTCGACGGGGCCCTCCGTTCCGGCCCATGTGGTGGACGTCGGTCGGTGGGTGAGGAAGGCGATTCGGCGACGGACGACCCGTGCGAACGCGGCCCTGCTCTCCCGATGACGGATGTTCGACAACCGAGACGGGTGCCGGAGAACTCGCGAGACGATCGGCCAGAGCGGTGCCGGACTGTCCCGGGGTGAGTCGGTCAAGGGATCTCCACTCAACAGGTCGAACGGGCCGACTCACGATAGCCCCGCGGCCATCGCGTGCTGTGCATGGCGCCGGCTCGCGGGACCGGTGACGGTGGTGCGTGAGTCAGTGAGGCCGGATGACTACGAGCCGAGGCCAGCGGTGTGGCCGCTGTAGCAGTCCTCGATCGTTCGCACGCTCGCGGTTGCAGAGATGTCGGTGGCGACGATCGGGGTCGGATGGGCGCGGAATCGCCCGACGGCCTCGACCAGCCCGGCCACGCTCGCCTCGATGAGCTGGTCGGGGTCGACGATCTCGGAGATGCCTCCGACGTCGGGCACTGCCACCGGCAACCCGAGTGCGATGGCCTCCATGAGCGCGACAGGGAGTCCCTCGTGCCGGCTCGCCAGGCAGAACAGGTCGAACCCGCTCATCACGCGGACTGCATCGGCGCGGTAGCCGAGGAACAGGAACCTGGCGCCGAGCCCGAGCCGCTCGTGGCGCGCCTGGAGCTCGTCCTCGAGGGGGCCTTGTCCGACCGCGACGAACCGGACGTCGGGCCAGGTGCGCACGATCTCGGCGGCCGCATCCAACAAGACGTCGTACCCCTTCTCCCACCGCAGGTTTGCGACGGTGCCGACGACGAGCTCGTCGGCGATGCCGAGCTCGTCGCGGACCGCGGCCCGATCGGCCTGAGCCCTCACGCCATCGACGTCGACCCCGTGGCGGACGACGAGCACGTCGTCGCGGCGCCTCGTCCTCATCGATCGCTTGACCCCGTCGGAGACGGCGATGACGGATCCCTCGAGCGGCATGGTCAGCCGGTTGGCCCACCGGGTGAGCCGGCGGTGCTTCCCCCATTCGTTGTGTTCGGTGTAGACGAGTCGTGGCCGCTGACTCCTCGGCAGCGTGCGCGCCAGGACCCGGACCACTGCTGCCGGCATCGGCGAGTGCGAATGCACGACTTCCACGGGGTCGGCTGCCAGGCGACGCCTGAGCCGCCATGCCCACCGAAGATCCCACGATCGCCCGCTGCCCAGGCACTCGGCCGGGACGCTCTCGGCCGCGAGCTCGCCGACGAGCTGGTTCTTCCCCGGCACGAGGTACACAACGTCGTAGGAGTACCTCGACCGATCCGCGAAGTGAGCATGGGTCACCAGGAGGCGCTCCGCGCCGCCGGGCCCGAGACCCTTGACGAGCCACAGCACGCGCGTCTCGGTCACCCGAATTGTTCCTGCACGATGCCGATCACGCGCTCGATCTGGTCGTCGGTCATGGAGGATCCCGTCGGGAGGCACAACCCGGTGGTGAACACGTTCTCGCAGACGGCACCACCCCGCATCGGCGCGCCGGCGAACACCGGCTGGAGGTGCATCGGCTTCCACGTGGGCCGACTCTCGATGGACTGTTCGTCGAGGGCCAGGCGGACGAGCTCGGGCGTGACGCCCGTGGCCGGTTCGACGAGCATCACCGACAGCCATCGATTCGGGGAGCTGCGGGCCGGAACCGGCAGGAACGAGATACCGGCGATGTCGCCGAGCGCCGACCGGTACTCGACGTCGGTCCTTCGTCGCCGCTCGATCATCGACGGCAGTCGGACCAGCTGCGCCCGGCCGATGGCGGCCAGCAGGTTGCTGAGCCGGTAGTTGAAGCCGACCTCGAGGTGTTCGTAGTGCACGAAGGCTTCGCGCGCCTGGGTCGCGAGATGTCGGGCCCGCGCAACAGCGTCACCGTCGTCGCTCACCAACATGCCGCCCCCGCCGGTCGTGAGGATCTTGTTGCCGTTGAACGAGAACGCCGAGAGGTGCGTGAAGCTGCCCGCCTGCCTGTCGTCGCGGGAGGCGCCCAACGCTTCGGCCGAATCGGCGACGAGTGCGACGTCATACTCGGCGCACAGCTCGACGAGTCGTCGATAATCGGCACACTGGCCGTAGAGATCGACCGAGATGACCGCGGCGGGGAGGTTCCCGGTCGCGGCCCGTTCGGCCAGCTCGGAGCCGAGAAGGTCGGGATCGATGTTCCACGAGTCGGCTTCGCTGTCGATGAAGCACGGCCGGGCCCCGATATTGGCGACAGCGAACGCTGTTGCCGCGAAAGTGAAGGACGGAACGATCACATCGTCGCCGGCGGCGACGCCTTCGATGAGGAGCGCGAGGTGCAGCGCCGCCGATCCGCTCGACAGCGCAACCGCATGGTCGACGCCGACGAGCTCGCACACCTCGGACTCGAAGGCAACGAGATCGGGCCCGACCGGGGCGATCCAACCGCTGTCGAAGGCGGCGACGAGCGCGTCTCGTTCGGCGGTGGTGACGTCAGGCGGCGAGAGCCAGATGCGCTCGGAGCTCATGCAGACTCCCCCAACATCAGCGACGCCATCGGTAGCCTCGGAGCGTTCCCGAGCAAAGGTCGACCATGAAGATCGTCGTCACCGGTGGAGCCGGATTCATCGGTTCGAATCTCTGCCACGCATTGGCCGAGCGTACGGCGCACGACGTGATCGCGGTCGACGACCTGTCGACCGGGTTCCGCGAGAACCTCGGCGATGCGCGAGTCGAACTGCGCGAAGGCAGCTACGCGGACGCCGATCTGATGGACGAGGCGTGCGCCGGCGCAGGCGCGATCGTTCACCTCGGCGCCCGCGGGTCGGTGCCGAAGTCGGTTGCGGACCCCGTCGCCACCCACGAACGGAACGCATCGGGAACGATCGCTGTCCTCGAGGCCGCCCGACGGCTCGGGAAACCCCACGTCGTCGTGGCGTCGAGCTCGAGCGTCTACGGCGCCAATCCCGAGCTGCCGAAGCACGAGGGCATGGCCACGCGTCCGGTCAGTCCGTACGGAGCGAGCAAGCTCGCGACCGAGTGGTATGCGATGGCCTATCAGCATTCGTACGGACTGCCTGTTCTCGCGCTCCGGTTCTTCAACGTCTACGGCCCCCGGCAGCCAGCCGCACACGACTACGCAGCGGTGATGCCGGCGTTCATCCGGTCGGCGCTCGACGACGTGCCGCTCACGGTATACGGCGACGGCGAGCAGACCCGGGACTTCACCCATGTCACCACGGTCTGCGACGTCATCATCGAGTCGATCGAGGGTCGCGTCACCCACGACATCCCGGTGAACCTCGCCTTCGGGACCCAGATCTCGCTTCTCGAGATCATCGCGCTGTTGCGCGACATCACCGGCCGGCCCTGCGAGGTCGATCACGTGAGCCCTCGCCCCGGCGACGTGCGACACACCCGCGCCGACCCCACGCTGTTGATGTCGCTGTTCCCCGACCTCCAGCCCGTCGACTTCCGGCCGGGCCTCGAGCAGCTCGTCGCCTGGTGGCGGGAGCAGGCGTGACGGGACCGTACCGCGGCAAGCGTGCCGTCGACCTCGTCGTCCTCGGCGCGGCCGCACTCCCGGCCACGGCGCTGTCGGCGATATGTTCGCTGGCGATCAAGGCCAGCTCACCCGGCCCGGTTCTCTTCCGCCAAGAACGCGTCGGCCGCGACGGGGAACCGTTCCAGGTCATCAAGTTCCGAACGATGGTTCACGGCGACAACCCCATCGTGCCCGACGCGTCTCGCATCACGACGGTCGGCCGCTGGCTGCGACGGCTCTCGCTCGACGAGCTGCCGCAGCTGATCAACGTCGCTCGGGGCGAGATGAGCATCGTCGGTCCACGTCCCACGCTCTCCTACCAGGTCGAGCGCTACGACGAGCGACAGCGAGGGCGCCTGCACGTCCGGCCCGGACTCACCGGCTGGGCGCAGGTCAACGGCCGCAACAGCGTGCCGTGGGCCCGCCGCATCGAGCTCGATCTCGAGTACGTCGAGCGCCAGTCCGTCCGCTTCGATCTCCGCGTGATCGCGCTCACCTTCGGAGCACTGCTCGGTGGTGACGGCGTCGAGGGTCACGCGTCCGACGACCCTCTGTCGTCCGGCGGCAGCTCATGACCCCGCTGGTCATCGTCGGCGCCGGCGGCCACGGACGCGAGTGTCTCGATGTCCTCGAGGCCGTCAATGCCGCCGACCCCACATGGGACTTCCTGGGCTTCCTCGACGACGGGCCGGTCGACGAGGTGCTGCTCGATCGTCGGCGCGCCGACTTCCTCGGCCCGACGACACGGCTCGAGGATCTCGACGCTCGGTATGTCCTCGGCATCGGCGCATCGGCCACGAGAGCGCGCCTCGACGACATGCTGACCGCCTGGGGCCGCGATGCCGCCCGTCTCGTCCATCCCGACGCCACCATCGCGAGCGACAACACCCTCGCCGATGGCGTCGTGATCGCCGCCGGCGGGCGGGTGACCACGAACGTCCGGCTCGGTCGTCACGCTCAGGTCAACGTGAACGCAGTCGTCTCCCACGACTGTCGAGTCGGCAGCTACTGCACGCTTTCACCAGGCGTGCACCTCAACGGCAATGTCACCGTCGGCGAGCGGGTCTTCTTCGGGACCGGAGCGATTGTCACGCCGGGCGTCACCATCGGCGACGATGTCGTCGTGGGCGCCGGCGCCGTCGTGCTTCACGATGTCGCCGACCACCAGACCGTGGTCGGGGCACCGGCCCGACCGCGCTGAGTCAGCAGTACGACTGCAGTGAGTCGGCTGCGAGGCCGGCGATCGCGCCGGGCTCGAGCGGCTGGACGTCGACCGTGTCGATCAGCGGATGCGACGAGGAGGCCCGCTGCTCGGTGGTGCCGAACAAGACCTCGTCGGCCTTCTCACCGGGCCGCAGGCCCGTATAGACGATCTCGATCGGTCGGTCGGCTTCGGCCACGAGGCGCCTCGCGACGTCGGCTATGCGGACCGGCTCACCCATGTCGAGCACGAGGGCCTGGCCGTCCTCACCGATCGCGCCGGCCTGGATCACGAGCTGCACCGCCTCCTCGACCGTCATGAAGTACCGGGTGACCTCGCGGCTGGTGACGGTGACCGGACCCCCGTCGGCGACCTGCCGTCGGAATGTCTCGAGCACCGACCCTCGGCTGCCGAGCACATTGCCGAACCGAACCGACAGGAAGGTGCCGGTGGTCTCGGTCGCAACATGAGCGGTGAGGCGCTCCGCGATGCGTTTCGTGTAGCCGAGCACGCTCGTCGGGTCGGCGGCCTTGTCCGTCGACACGTTGACGAATCGTTCCACGCCCGCCCGAGCTGCCGCGTGGAGCACGTTGAGCGAACCGAAGACATTCGTCTTGACGCCTTCGCTCGCGTGCATCTCGAGCAGGGGGAGATGTTTGAGCGCGGCAGCATGGAACACGACCTGTGGCCGGTGCTCGTCGAACACCTCGAACATCCGGTCCCGGTCGCGGATGTCGGCGATGACGAGATTCCTGGAGTCGAGCAACGCCCGCCCCTCGATCGAGAGCTGCACACCGTGGATGGCGGACTCGTCGCGATCGAGCATGATCAGCTCGGCCGGGTTGTACCGGACGATCTGCCGGCACAGCTCCGAGCCGATCGACCCGCCCGCGCCGGTGACGAGGACGCTGCGATCGCGGAGGTAGTCGGCGATCTGCATGACGTCGGTCTCGATGACGTGACGCCCGAGGAGATCGGCCTCGGTGAGTGGGCGGATGTCGCCGACGCCGACCCGGCCGTCGAGCAGCTCGTGGACGGGCGGGAGCACGCTGAGCCCGAAACCCGCGTCGAGTGCGGTCTCGGACAGCTCACGCAGCAGCGCCGGCGGCGCGCTCGGGATGGCAACGATCACGTGCTGAGCCCCGCGGGCCACCGCGACCTGCGCGAGGTCGGAGCGATCGCCGGCGACGGGGATGCCACGAATACGGAGTCGCCGCTTCGCCGGGTCGTCGTCGACGAGCGCGACCGGGACATACGGACTGGACTGGTCGGTGAGCAGCGAGTCGATGACCTGGGTACCGGCGTTCCCGGCGCCGAGCACGACCACACGTCGACGACCGTGCACCGGCACCCGACGCCGCCGATCGATCGCGAGTCGCCAGATGTATCGAGCGGCTGCCATGCCGACGAACGCGACCATCGCCGCGACGAGGGTGACGCTCACCGGCACGAGTCGCGGATCGAGGACGAACCGATTGACGATCGCGATGATCGCACCGCTGACGACCACGGTCTGGCCGACGCCGGCCACCTCTTCGAAGCTCCCGAACTGCCACCGGCCGTTGTACAGTCCCCGCCACCACCCGACGAGGAGCTGGAGGACCGCAGCGATGCCCGCGGCCGTCAGGACTCGTGTCTGGGGCCACTGGTCGAGCTGGAACTCGAACCGCATCGCCGTCGCGATCTCGTATCCGATCAACCAGAAGCCGAGATCGACCGCCACCTGGAGCGCGTTCCGGTAGCGACCGATGTAGCGCCAGCGACGGGATGGCTCCGGGCGAGTGGGTGTTGGAGCGATTGGACCGATTCCTTCGTGATCGGGGCGCGATTGCCCGTTCGGTACTCCGCCCTCCCTTTGGCGCCGACCACCGTAGCGCGCCTCTACCACGGTGCCGGGGAACCCGATCGACCGCAATGAGACGAACTGCCCATGCCGTGATGCCCCTGTGCGGGGATCGTAGGATCGCGGGCTGGTGATCCGAGAGACACGATCCATGGCCGCGCCGCAGCCGTCGAGCCCAACCAGCTCCGGACGGCGCCGAACATCGCCCGAGGAACGCTGGGCGATACGAGCCATCGCGCTCGCAGCGGGCATCGGCGGCGCGCTCGCCGGTACCGAATCGACCGGCTGGATCGGCTCCGATGCGGTGGCAGCCGCACTGGCATGCGCTGCGCTGACGTATGCCTGCTCGTATGCCCGACGCATCACCTGGTTCGTTCTGGCCGGCGCGACGGCGCTGGTCTCATCGGGAACGATCGGCCTGCTCGCGGCCGCGAGCACCGTGGCGACGACGGTGTACGGCAGCCTCGCCGGTCGCCGCAGCAGGGTCACCGGCGCCCTCGTCGGCGCACTCGCATCCCAGTCGCTGATCCGCCTCTCGTTCGACACGATATATCTCGCCACGCTGGTCGCTGTCGTCATCTGCGTGCCGACCTTCGTGTCCGCCTGGCGGAACGCGCCACGACGGGCGAGACGCCCGGTCTGGATCGGGGGCGCTGTGCTCGCCGTCGTCGGCGTCGTGTTCACGGTCGTCTTCGCGCTCTCGGCCCTCGCGGCCCGATCCGATGTCCGCGCCGCCATCGAGCTGATCGGCGATGGTCTGGAGGCCGCGCAGGACGACGAGCCGGAACGGGCCGTGGAGCTCTTGTCGACGGCAGCGGCCCGGTTCGAGCGCGCGAACGACCGGCTCTCGGCGCCGTGGGCAGTGCCTGCCCGCCTGTTCCCCGTGATCGGCCCGAACGCCGAAGCACTGAGCGTCGCCACCGCCGAGGGCGCCGACCTGACCCGCACCGCGGCCGACACTGCCGCCGTCGTCGATCTCGACACGCTGAGCTTCTCGGGGGGCCGCATCGATCTCGCCGAGCTCCGGCGAATCGACCAGCCACTCGATCGGGCCGCCGGCGCCACCGAGTCGGCGATGGTCGCGACCGCAGAAGCCGACTCCCCTTGGCTCGTCGGTCCGATCGACGCCCGATTCGAGGAGCTCGAGACCGAGCTGGCCGACGCTGCGCCCGATCTCCGCAATGCGGCCGATCTCGTGCGTGTCGCGCCCGAGCTGCTCGGCGCCGACGACGACCGGCGCTACCTGGTGCTCTTCTTCACGCCGTCCGAGCTCCGGGGGCTCGGCGGTTTCATCGGTGCCTTCGCCGAGCTCCGCGCCAGCGACGGCGTGATCACCCTGGAGCGCACCGGGCGGCCGGCCGAGCTGAACGCAGTCCTGCGCAGTGGGAACCCGACCCTGACCGGACCCGCCGACTACGTCGAGCTCTGGGGCCGTCTCGCTCCCCAGGAGTTCTTCCAGGACATCAGCCTCTCCCCCCACTTCCCCTCGGTCGCCTCGGTCGCCCAGCAGCTCTATCCCCAGGCCGGCGGGGCCCCGGTCGACGGCGTGATCGCGGTCGACCCGACGACGCTCGCCGCGCTGACCGAGCTCACCGGCCCGGTCGAGATCGACGCCCGTCGGTTCGGACCCGAGACGTTGGCCGACTACCTCCTGCACGAGCAGTACGTCGAGTTCTCCGACGCCGACATCGACCGACAGGACGCGCTCGATGTCGCCCTCGACGAGGTCTTCACCGCGCTGTTGGAGATCGACGCACCATCCCCTCGCCGCGTCGCCGATGTCCTCGGCCCCCCGGTCGACGGGGGACGGTTCATGGTGTGGAACGACGACCCCGAGATCCAGACGGTGATGACCGACATCGGCGTGGCCGGTGGGTTCCCGTCCCCCGAGGCCGGTGGAGCCGTCATCGGCGTCGTGTCCCAGAACGGTGCCAACAACAAGATCGACTACTTCCTCGAACGCGAGATCACCTACGACGTCGACATCGACGACGGGCTCGCCACCGGAACGATCACGATCGAGATGACCAACACCGCGCCCGCCACGGGCCTGCCCGATGCGGTCATCGGGAGCAACGACCGGGGGCTCGAGCTCGGGCTGAATCGTTCGGCCGTCTCGGTCTACACCACTCACCGACTCGTCTCGGCCACCGTCGACGGTGCCGCCACGACCACGCGGATCGGCACCGAAGCCGGCATGAACGTCTATGGCGTCACGCTCGACCTCTCGGCGGGCGAGACGCGTCGGCTCCAGCTCGTGATCGAAGGCATCGCCGAGGCCGACGACGGGTTCCACCTCACGATCGCGCCCCAACCGATGGTGACCACCGACATCTACAACGTGCGCATAACCGGATCTTCGGGCGAATGGACTTCATCTGCCGCGCTCGATGCCGATACGACATATGTGGCCGTGGTCGAATGACAGCGCGTTTGCCGTGATTTCAGTGGTGAGCGGTGCGGTCGATGTCGACATGGGCCATATGGTCCATTGTGCGGCCCCGACGCCGTGCGCGGCTAGTATTCAAGTCGATAGAGGTCGGGCGAAGGGTTCATCATGCGACTTACGGCAATCATAAGCAGCTTCTTTTTGGCACTTGCAGCGCTGGTTGCATTTGCGTCACCGGCTCAGGCTGGTGAGGCATACGTCGACTCGTTGAGCTGCAACTTCTCGGTTGCAGAGCAAGGCGACACGGTCGAGGTCTCCGGTGACGGGTTCTCACCGGGGTCGAGCATCACGGTCTCCATCACCGACGAGGCGCTGCCCTCGTACACACTCGGCGCCGCCTCTGTCGACGTTCGAGCCGCGTTCGCGCAGGTCCTGCTGGTCACCTCGGCCGCAGGCGACGGCTCGTTCGTGGCGACGGTCACCATCCCGGCCGCGACACCAGACGGCGACTACAACATCCTCGCCGACGGTCTCGGCCAGGACGGCAACCCCCGGGCCCTGGCCTGCCCTGTCGAAGTCGACGCCGGTATCATCACGCCACTCGCCGTCACCGGTAGCGAGAGCAAGCCGCTGATCCAGATCGGCCTCGCAGCCATCGCCGTCGGTGCCCTGTTGGTCTTCTTCGCCCGCAGTCGGATGCGGCGCACCGAACCCGTCGCCGCGGCCTGAACCACGGGTCACCTCGGAACGTCGTGAGGTGATCAGGCCATGAACAAGCTCGTAGTCATCGGGCAGGGTTATGTCGGCCTGCCCCTGGCGATGCGGGGCCACGAGGCCGGGCTCGTGGTCGTCGGATACGACATCGATCGAACCCGCATCGACGGCCTGCGCGGCGGGTCCTCGTTCATCGACGACATCGACGACACGACGGTCCGCGCCGCGGTCGATTCCGGGCGTTACCTGCCGACGACCGACGAGGCCGACCTGGCCGGCTTCTCCTTCGCGGTCATCTCGGTGCCGACGCCGCTGCACGACGGTGAACCCGACCTGTCCTACGTCGAGAGCGCGGCACGAACGGTCGCCCCTCACGTGCGCGCCGGTTCGACCGTGGTTCTCGAGTCGACGACGTATCCGGGGACAACCGAAGAGCTGGTGGCACCGATCCTCGAAGCCGGTTCCAGGCTCCGGGCGGGCCGCGACTTCCACCTCGGCTACAGCCCCGAGCGCATCGACCCCGGCAACAAGACCCACACGCTCGTCAGCACGCCCAAGGTCGTCTCGGGCATCGACGCAGCGTCACTCGCGGCGGTCGACGCCTTCTATCGCCAGATCGTCGATGCGACCGTGCCGGTCTCGAACACCCGAGTGGCCGAGCTCACGAAACTGCTCGAGAACACGTTCCGTCACGTGAACGTCGCGTTGATGAACGAGCTCGCCATGTACGCCCACGATCTCGACATCGACCTGTGGGAGGCGATCGACGCCGCCACCACGAAACCATTCGGTTACATGCGGTTCACGCCCGGCCCCGGCGTCGGCGGCCACTGCCTGCCGGTCGACCCGTCCTACCTCGCATGGTCGACGAAGAACACGCTCGGCAAGTCGTTCCGGTTCGTCGAGCTCGCCAACCGAGTGAACGCGGCAATGCCCGAGTACGTGTCCAACCGTGTGGTCCGCCGCCTCGACGCCGCCGGGGTGACCGTCGGCGAGGCACGCATCCTCCTGCTGGGGCTCGCCTACAAGCCCAACACCGGAGATGCCCGTGAGTCCGCGGCGGTGCGTGTGGCGGAACAGCTCGTGGCCGCCGGCGCCGAGGTCGTCGCCACCGATCGCCACGTTGGCGAGCGCGACGTCCCCCGCGGCGTCTCGTTGGTCGAGCTCACCGAGGCCGAGCTCGAGCGGGCCGATGTCGCCGTCCTGCTGGTCGCCCACGACGATCTCGACTTCGAGCTCATCGCGCGGTCGGCCCGCCGTGTGGTCGACTGTCAGAACCGTCTCCGCGGCGACAACGTCGACCTGCTCTGACCTGGCGCCGAGCCCGCGGTACGGCATCGGGTGGCACCACCCGCTCCCGTCCCGGCCGTGGCCCTAGAACAGCTCGACGTCACCCAGTGCGAGTGCGAGCTGGTCGATCGAGACGGGCGCGACACCGGCAACGTCTCGCGTCGTGACGATCGGACCCTGCCCCACGACGGGCACCGTTCCGGCCGGTCGGCCCGCGACGAGCACGTAGTCGGCGTGGGTCTCGCGGGCCAACGCGCGCAGCAACCGGCGACCGCCATCGAGCTCGCAGGCCGTGCACTCCACAGCGCGACCCCGAGATCGCAGTCGGAAGATGGCCCGACCGTCGGGGTGGTCGAACCCGCGATAGGCGAGCGGCTCGAATCGGTATCGCCAGTCGAGGTACTCGGGCGTGCGCAGCGTGGTGATCGCATCGGGTCCGGTCGAACGGATCCGGTCGAGGATCTCGGCCACGGCCACTCCGGCGTCGTTCGGCAGCGACCACTTGTCGGCAGGTCGCCTGGCCGTGAGCAGCCGATGTGGCCGCCGGACCGTCGCCGCCACCCCGAGGCGGCCGATCTCGCGCCACCCGAGCTTGAGGTACCCGGGCCGGCTCTGGTCGTTCGGGGTGTTGAACACGAATGCGACACCCTCATCGCGGAGTCCGTCGAGGCCGTGCATCGTGAGCTTCGAGAAGATCCCCCGGCCCTGGTGATCGGGGTGCGTGGCGGTGTCGACGGCCCGGGCCGCTCGCAACACGGCGCCGCCCGGCTCGACGAACGACCAGCGCATGTACGCTCGGAATCCGATCAGTCCGTCGTCGGCCTCGGCCACCCACATGGCCGAACGCCCGAACGGGTTCTCGAGATGTTTCCAGCGGAACAGCGCATCGTTCGGGTCGCCCGGTCGCCAGCCGAGCGCCGCACCGGCGAGCCGGACGATTGGCCCGATGTCGTCGTCGACGGCCTCCCTGATCGTGAACTGCGGCTCCGCGTCCTTCACCGCGTGCCACGTTACGGTGATTCGACGGTCATCCCGGGGAGGGTTCGGTTTCGTTGGGTTCGGGCATGTTGCATCGCACCGTCAAACATCTCGCCGCCGGCTACGACCGCGTGCGACCACCAGGCACCGGCGTCGTCATCCTCGCGTATCACCGCGTCGGCGCAGGCACGACCAGTCGGGTCGATGTCCCTCGCTCGGCCTTCGACGACCAGATGGCGATGCTCGCGGACTCGGGCCGCGTCATCGACCTCGACGCCGCCGTCGACCTGCTCGAGGGCACGGCCTCCACGACCACGGCATCGCCGGTCGTGATCACCTTCGACGACGGGACGGGCGACTTCGTCGACAACGCCGTCCCGATCCTGTCGACGTACGGCCTGCCCGCCACGCTCTACCTCTCGACCGCGTGGGTCGACCGTGAGGAACCGTTCTGGGGCACCGGCGCACCGCTCAGCTGGGCGGCGCTGCGCGACATCGGGTCGACCGGCCTCGTCGATTTCGGATCCCACACCCACGACCACGTGCTGCTCGATCGCACCGACCCGACCACTGTCGCGGCACAGCTCGACCTCGCAAACGAGCGCATCGAGGACGAGCTCCATACCACACCGACCCACTTCGCCTACCCGAAGGCACTCGAACCGAACGCCGACTCCCTGGCCCTCGTGCGCCAGCGGTTCCGGTCAGCAGCGCTGGCCGGGACGCGCCCCAACCCGATCGAGGGCACCGACCCTCACCTGCTCCGCCGTTCGCCGATCCAGTCCGGCGACGACATGCGCTGGTACGCGGCCAAGGCGGCCGGGGGCATGGGCCTCGAGGATCGCCTCCGCGACGTCGCCAACCGACTCAGGTACCGGCGCGCCGACCGATGAGAAACCCGACGCTGATCCACGTCACGACTGCGGACATCTCGTTGGAGCTGCTCCTCGGTCCACAACTGCGCGCCTTTCGCGATGCGGGATACCGCGTCATCGGGGCGTCTGCCCCCGGGCCCTACGTCGCCGGCCTCGTCGAAGACGGGATCGAACACGTCGCGCTCGACCACGCGACCCGCTCGATGGCGCCACGGCGCGATGTGTTGGCCCTCGCGGAGCTGTGGCGGCTCTTTCGTCGCGTCCGGCCCGACATCGTGCACACCCACAACCCCAAACCGGGCGTCTACGGGAGGCTCGCGGCGCAGGCAGCCCGTGTTCCGGTCGTCGTCAACACCGTGCACGGTCTGTACGCGACACCCGACGATCGTTTCGCGAAACGCGCGATCGTCTACACACTCGAGCGGCTGGCGGCTGCCTGTTCCGACGCCGAGCTCGTGCAGAATCCCGAGGACATTCCCGTGCTCCGACGGCTGAGGATTTCGGCCGATCGGCTCCACCTGCTGGGCAACGGCGTCGATCTCGACCGGTTCTCGCCCGGACCGGACAGCAGCGCGTGGCGGTCGTCGTTTCGGGCCGAGCTCGGAGTGTCCGAATCCGACGTCGTCGTCGGAGCGGTCGGCCGCCTCGTCTGGGAGAAGGGCTATCGAGAGGTCTTCGCAGCGTCCAGGCAACTGGCCGCGACGCACCCCCATGTCCACATGGTGGTCGTCGGACCGACCGACCCCGAGAAGGCCGACGGCATCTCGACCGCTGACATCGACGCAGCCTGCGATGGCACGAACCTGCACGTCATCGGCTCACGAAACGACGTCGAGCGGCTCTACCCCGCATTCGATCTCTACGTGCTCGCGTCCTACCGCGAGGGATTCCCCCGCTCGGCGATGGAGGCCGCGGCAGCCGGCCTGGCGGTGGTCGCGACCGACATCCGCGGCTGCCGCCAGGTGGTCGACCACGACGTCACCGGCCTGCTCGTTGCACCCCGCGACGCCCCGGCGCTCGCCTCGGCCGTCGCCGCGCTCGCCGATGACCCCGGACGGCGCGCGTCGATGAGCGCCGCAGCAGTCGAGAAGGCCCGGGACGAGTTCGATCAGGAGCGGGTGATCGGCATGACCCTCGACACCTACGAACGGCTGCTCTCCCGCTGACCCGTTCTCACGGCCGCGAGCGCGAGCCCGATCGACGCGGCGATGGCGACGGCCGTGAGAACCAGCGTCGTGCCCGTCGACGATCGAAGTGCGCTGACGCGGCCGGCGAAGACCGCGGCGCCGCCGGCCACGACCACCGCCGACCAGAGCGGTGCCCGCCGCCCGACCATCCGCTCGGCCATCGGGAACACCACGAGGAGCGCCAGCGGACCCACGACGGCCCAGAACGACGCCGGGCGTCCGCGAGAGTCGACCGCTGCCGCCCACACGACGACCGACGTGGCCACCGCAATCCCGGTAGGGAGCACCGCCCCGGCCAACGGTCGCGGCCGGACGATCATCACTGCGGCCACGACGAGGATCGCGCCGCCGACCAAACCGATGCGCTCGGTATCGGGGACGGCGAGAAACGCGGCCACCGCGGCTGCAGCCATGATCACCACGGTCCGTCGCGGCTCGCGCCGGACCGTGAGCGCGGCTGCCGACGTCGCAGCCATCGTGACCAGCGCGACCGCGATGCGGTCGTCGGAGCCGAGTGAGCCCGGCAGCACGCCGGCGAAGCCACAGACCGCGATCGAAGCTCCGACCACGCGAGCTCCCTTGTCGCGCGACAGCGTCGTCGCGAACGCCGGAACCAGGGCCAGAAGCAGTCGACCAGGCGCGAAGTCGAGGCCGACCGAGAACACCGTGACGACCGCGCTCCACAACAACATCGGCCGGCGCACGGCCCGAGGTTGACGGAGGCTGACGCCCAGCGCTGCTGCCGCCCCGACGGCGCCCGCGAGCGCTTCGTCGACGGGCAGGTTGTCGATCACCGCGGTGTGATCAGCCTTGTTTCTCGTCGATCACCGGGTGGGATCAGTTCTTGCTTCGACGATTGAGCAGCCAGGCGGTGATGACCGAGAGCACGACGGTGAGGGCGATCGTGATGAAGATCAACAAGAAGATCGGCATCGTGCCGTCGAACCACAAGAAGTTGATCGCGGCATCCTCGGTGTTCTGGAAGACGAACAACAAGAGAGCTGCGGCGGCCAGGCCGGCGAAGACGAGGCCGATCTTGCTCTTGCTGTCCTCGACTGTTCCCTCGGTGTCCTTTGCCATTGCTCTCCCATCGCCGCAACGCCACGTCGTCGCCTCAACGGTAGTCGAGCAGGCTGCAGTCGCAGCGGTGGTCAGGCGACCATCGGAGTGGAAGGATGCGATCGACCAGATCCGAGGAGTCTCCATGCGAGTTGCGATCACCGGTTCATCCGGGCTAATCGGCACGGCGCTCCGTGGCGGGCTCGACGCCGCCGAGCACCAGGTGGTCCGAGTGACCCGGCCAGGGTCATCGGCACCCGGCACGATCGCCTGGGACATCGACGCCGGCACCATCGACGGCGCCGGGTTCGATGGCGTCGATGCGGTGATCCATCTCGCCGGCGAGGGCATCGCCGAGCGGCGCTGGTCCGACGAGCAGAAGCGTCGCATCCGCGACAGCAGGATTCGCGGCACTGCCCTGCTGGCGACGGCCCTGGCGGAGCTGGAACAGCCGCCGTCGGTGCTGCTCAGCGGCTCGGCGGTCGGTTTCTACGGCGACCGCGGCGACGAGACGTTGACCGAGGAGAGCACACCCGGCACCGGATTCCTCGCCGATGTCTGCCGGGACTGGGAGGCCGCAGCCGAACCTGCGATCGACGCCGGCATCCGCGTCGCACACCTCCGCATGGGCGTCGTGCTCAGCCGCGACGGCGGCGCGCTCGCAAAACAGCTGCCGTTGTTCAAGCTCGGCCTCGGGGGTCGCGTGGGGT
>JAOTZB010000478.1 GCA_029861625.1 Acidimicrobiia bacterium | reverse complement strand
GAGTGGGGTGGGTCGGACGGCCTACCCCACTCCGGTGCACTACCACCTCACAGAGCCCAACCTCTAGCATCGCCTGCCGATGGCGGTCGATCCACCCGGTGACGGATTTGTCGGACTCGGCTCGGCGAACGAGTCCCCGCTTCTCGACGCGCTCCATCGCTGGGCCGCCGAGGCCCGCGTCGACGAGGCAGCCCAGGCCCGCCTGCGCGAGCGTTGGCTCCTGCAGCAGGCTGCCGAGGACGCAACGTTCACCGGGACGCTCGTCGACCTGGCCGAACGCGGCCATCCCATCGGCGTTCACACCGCCGGCGGGCGCCGCCACCGGGGTGCGGTGACCGCAGTGGGGAGCGACTTCTTCGCCTTGCGCACGGTGCAGGGCGGCGACGTGCTCGTGCCGTTCGACGCCACGTCGTTCGTGCAGCCCCAGTCGGGGCAGGAGGTGTCGCTGGGCGATCGGAGCCTGACCGTCGACCTGTTGTTCTCCGAGGCGCTACAGGAGCTGAGCGTCGACCGGCCGCGGGTCCTGGTGATCTTCCGCGGCGACCAGCAGGGCATCGCAGGCGAGCTGCGCTCGGTCGGTCGCGATGTGGTGACGATCCGGCTCGACGGGTCCGACGGCTCGAACGCGTCGGTACCGCTCCTGGCCGTGGCCGAGGTGTGCTCGACATGAGCTCCGCAACGGTTTCGGCCGAAGCGTCAGCTGCTGGTGTTGACGTCGGGATAGAGGTGCTCGAGCGTGCCCGGTTCGATGCGGCACGCCTCGACGAATGCATCGACCTCGGACTGCTTGAGTCGGATGACCCGACCGAAGCGGTAGGCAGGCAGATCGCCCTCGTCGATGAATCGGTACAAGGTTCGTGCCGTCACACCCAGCCGGCGGGCGGCTTCTTTGGTGCTCAGCCACTCGGGCTCGGTTGCCCCTGGTTCGGTTGCCATAGTTCTGTCACCTTAGAACATTTCTTGGTAAGTTTCGATACTTTCGAAACACGACGCCACCCGAGCCGACTTCCATGCCATCCCACGAGAGCACCGCGATGACCACCGCCCAAGATCCGTACCCCAAGCCGTCGACTCCTGCTGGTCTGCCGGCGGCCAACACCATCGCGCGGCGCCGGGGCCTCCCCACCGGACGGGCGGTCCTCGGCGCATTGCTGGTCGCGGTCGCCGCCATCGGGCTCTTCGTCGCGTACCGCGAGGCGGTCGGCGAGCCCGACACCGACTACGTCATCCTCGAAGCGGCGGTCGAGCCAGGTGAGCGGATCACTGCGGCCGATGTGCGTATCGAGGCCATCGATCTTCCACCCGAGGTGGGTGCAACGGCCTTCACCTCGATCGACCAGGTCGTTGGCGCCGTCGCGATCACGCCGCTCGCTTCGGAGACAATCGTGCCCCGCGACAACGTCCTGCTGCTCGCTCCCGGCGAGGAGCCCGAGTCTCCGCCGTGGCGCGAGATGTCATTCGGCATCGGCATCGACCACGCCGTCGACGGGCGACTGCGCCCGGGTGAACGCATCGACATGATCGCCACGTACTCCACTCAGAGCGAGGCCGAGACCGTTGTCGTCTTCCGAGACGCTCCTGTGCTCCGCGTGTCGGAGGGCGAGGGCGGCGTGCTCTCGTCGACCGACGGGCTCGTCATCACGGTCGCGCTCGTCGATCCCGCCGAGGTCCTGGCCACCATCAATGCGGTCGATGACGCCGACGAGATCACCGTCATCAGGGCGACCAAAGCAAGCGACCAGGTCTTGCCGGACAGCTACGACTACGAACCCAGTAGCGCCGAAGAGTGAGTCAGCGCTGCGCATCATGCGCCCCACCGGGATTGCGTCATGGCCTCTGATCGCTACGTCCTGCTCGGTCTGGCCCATGTGCGCTCCCCATGGTTCCGCGACGTCACGCGTTGGGCGAACGCGGTGCGATCCCGGCCGAGTTCGTCAAGTGCGTGAGCGTTCCGTTCCATGGCGTCGACGAGCTCGTCGAAGGAGACATGCTCAGTCCCCAGGTCGGTCGATTCCTCCGAGCATGTGTGCAGTGGCGGCTGTCGATCGTCTACGCGGGCGCACCGGGTTCCGGCAAGACCACCCTCATGTCGTGTTGTTGTTCCGAGC
>JAOTZB010000177.1 GCA_029861625.1 Acidimicrobiia bacterium | reverse complement strand
CGTGCAGCGCCATGACCGCCTCGCCGACCCGGCGCATCGACTCCATCCCCGGAGCGGCGTCTCGCTGACCGAACCCGCTCACATCGGCACCGGAGCAGAACTCACCTCCCGCGCCCGTGACGACGATGACACGAACCGCCTCGTCATAGCCCACCTCGCGGAAGGCCTCGCGGAGCACGTCCCACATCTCGGGCGTCGCGGCGTTCTTGACCTCGGGTCGGTTGAGCGTGACTGTCGCGACCGGTCCGTCTCGTGTGATCTGCACTTCGTCCATTCCAGGCACGATACTTACCGCCATGGGCTTCGATCCCACTCGCAAGCATCAGCGCACTCGCTTCGACTACTGGTTCGTTGCCGGTGGCATCGTCGTTCTCGTCGCGCTGGTGCTCTGGGCGTTCCTCGGTTGAGCATGGGTCTCTGGGACGACGACGCTGTCGACACTCGGTTCGTCCAGCCGTATCAGGCGTCGAAGACGTACGTCTGTCCGGGCTGCAATCGCGACATCCCGCCCGGTACCGGGCACATGGTGGCCGTGCCGAAGGATGCCGTCGACCTCCGTCGACACTGGCATCGCGGCTGCTGGATCAACCGGCATCGCCGCCGGCCCGGACGCGCCTGACTGCTGGGGCGCCCGGCCGGCTCGGTCAGCCCTCGGCGTCGTCCGCGCGCGGCCATCCGTTCGCGACGCAGGGGCCGACACCCTTGGTCTGTTGCATCATCACCGGGGCGAGCCCGCCCCCCGTCGGACAATCGACGTGGGCATGCCCGAGCGCATGCCCGACCTCGTGGTTGACGAGATAGCGGCGGTAGGTGGCCAGATCGTCGCCGAAGGGCGCGGCTGCGGTGCGCCACCGATCGACGTTGAGCACCACCCGGACCGTCTCGATCGTGCACGAGAACTGCCCCACCGTCCGGAATGGCAGGCAGAGGCCGTCGGTGGTACCCGGCGAGGCCAGGATGACGCGGGTCGCCGGATCGGTGTCGACCCGCTGCCAGGTGACCTCGCCCGTGCCGACCCACGAGCGTTCGTCGGCGAGGATGCGCTCGATCTCTGTTGCGAAGCAGTCGAGATCGATGGCGAGCCCGACCTCGACCTCGATCGAGTACGTGCGGAGCGGGCCGGCACCGAACGGGTCGCCCTCACCGGCCAGCGAGACGGTCTGACCGGTCGGGTGGTCGGGGCCCGACCGCGCGCAGTCGATCGTGCCGGGGAGCGGCGTCGGTGAAGGAGACGCAGTCGGCTGCGGCGTCGGCGTCAGCGTCGGCGTCAGCGTCGGCGTCGGCGTCGGCGTCGGCGTCGGCGTCGATGCAGGAGGCACAGTCGGCTCCGCAGCGGGCGTCGGTGAAGGAGGCGCAGTCGGCCGCGAACTGGGCGTCTCACCCTGAGCGTCGAGCAGCGACGCTTCGGTGTCGGACGTGGGCGTCGACCGCCACGGACCCACCAGGACGGCGCCGACGATCGAGACGATCGCGATCACGAGGAGGGGACCGGGGCCGGGCCTGCGCACGCCTCGACTCTAGAAGGCGCCCTGGATCACTTCGATATCGGGTCCGACGACACCCGCGACGTCGAACCGGAGTCGACGACCACCTCCGGGGTGCTGGGCCAACCATCGAGTGGCCAACTGGCGGATTCGCCGGGCCTTCCGGGTGGTGACGGCCTCGACGGGTGCGCCGAACCGATGGGACGATCGGGTCTTGACCTCGCAGAACACCAGCTCGCCGGGGCGCTCGAGCACGAGATCGATCTCGCCGGTACGACACCGCCAGTTCCGATCGACCACGCGGTAGCCGCGAGTCGAATACCACCGCGCCACGCGCGCCTCACCCGACGCGCCGAGCATCTGCCGTCGTTCGGTCACGGCCCGAACCTACGCGACGGGTGTGACGATCTCGGTCAGGAGGGACGGTCGGCAGACCATCCGGCGACTCAGCGGTCGCGCTTCTCCTTGACCTTGGCGGACTTCCCGACCCGCTCGCGGAGGTAGTAGAGCTTGGCGCGGCGCACGTCGCCCCGAACCGCCAGCTCGATCTTGGCGATGATCGGCGAGTGGACCGGGAAGGTCCGCTCGACACCGACGCCGAAGCTGAGCTTGCGGACCTTGAAGGTCTCGCGGATCCCGTCGCCCTGCCGGCCGATGACGACACCCTCGAACACCTGGACCCGCTCGCGATTGCCCTCGACCACGCGGACGTGCACCTTGACGGTGTCCCCCGGTGCGAAGTCCGGAATGTCGTCGCGAAGCGACTGCTGATCGATGAAATCGGTGGACTGCATTGGCGTCTCCAGCAAAGAGGCGGCGGGCGCGCCGACGAGCGCAGCACAAAGCTCAGCAAGCCTAGGCGCCTAGAGCCCGAACTCCTCCAGGAGCGCGATGTCTTCTCCGCTCAGTCCGCCTCGCGCCGCCAGGAGATCGGGTCGCCGATCTCGGGTGCGGGCGAGCGCCATGGCGGCCCGCCACCTCGCAACTCGACCATGATCTCCCGACCGCAGCACGTCGGGAACCTCCATCCCTCGGTACTCGGCCGGCCGCGTGTACTGCGGGTACTCGATCAGCCCGTCGGCGAAGGACTCCTCGTCGGCCGATGTCGCGTTGCCCATCGCACCGGGGACGAGCCGGGTGACCGCCTCGACCACGACCAGCGCCGCCACCTCACCCCCGCCGAGCACGTAGTCACCGATCGACAGCTGATCGTCGACCAGCGAGTCGAGCACGCGCTCGTCGATGCCTTCGTAGCGGCCGCAGAGCAGCGAGAAACCCTCGGTGTCGCCCAGCTCGCGAGCCATCGACTGATCGAATCGGCGGCCGCCGGGGCCGAGCGCGAAGAGCGGTCGAGGCGGTTCGGCTGCCTCGACGGACCGGAAGATCGGGTCGGGGGCCATGACCATGCCCGCGCCGCCACCGAACGGCGAGTCGTCGACCGTGCGATGGCTGTCGGTCGTGTGCTCACGGAGATCGTGTACCCGGAGGTCGAGGAGGGATCGCTCACGGGCCTTGCCGAGCAGGCTCTCGCTCGCGAAGTCGTCGACGAGCGCAGGGAAGATGGTGAAGACATCGATGCGCACGATCAGTCCTCGACGAGACCGAACAGGCCGGCAGGGACATCGACCACGAGCCGTCCGTCGGTCGGCCCCGACACGAGGAACCGGAGCGGGACCAGCGCCTCGGTGTCGAGCACGAGCAGGTCGCTGGCCGGGTTGTCCTGCACTGCGACGACTGTCCCGCGCTCGGTGCCGTCGACCTCGATGACGGTCGAGCCGATGAGATCGTGCACCCAGAGGGTGTCGTCGTCGTCGAGCGGCTCGGCCCACAGGACCAGCCCGCGGTAGCTCTCGGCGCCGGTGCGGTCGGCGAGCTCACCGAACTTCACCAGCCACTTGTTCCGATGCGGGCGCAACGATGTGATCGTGAGGTCGCCCTTGTCGGTGCGCAGGACCGCGCCCGGCCGGCGGCGTTCCTCTCGATCCGACACGAACGAGACCATGACCTCGCCGCCGAGGCCGTGGGCCTTCCCGATCCGGCCGACCTCCAGCATGGGAGGTTCGGTCATGGCTGCCGCGCCGACTCAGTCGGCGAAGTCGACCTCGGCTCGGAGGCCGTCGTTCGCGGCGGCCGCGCCCACGACGGTGCGAATGGCATTCGCCACCCGACCTCGCTTGCCGATCACCCGACCCATGTCGCCGGGGCCCACATGGACTTCGAGGCTGATCTTGTCGCCGGACGGCTGGCTGGCGTCGATCTGGACGGAGTCGGGGTCGCTGACGACCGACTTGACGAGATAGGACAGCACCTCGCGGGCGCCGACACCTGGGATGGTGTTGCCATCGGCCTCGTCGGAATCGTCGGGATCGTCGACACGGTCGTCGATGTCGCTCATGTCTCGGCTCCGGCTTCTTCGGCCGCGGTTTCATCGGCAACAGCAGCTTCGGCCGCGGGTTCATCGGCAACAGCAGCTTCGGCCGCGGGTTCATCGGCAACAGCAGCTTCGGCCGCGGGTTCATCGGCAACAACCGGCTCGGTCTGCGCCGAACCGGCCACGGTGACCGCGGGCGCCGGCGACTCGCCGGTGAACGACTCCCACGCACCCGAGATCTTCAGGAGCTTCGCAACCCGCTCGCTCGGCTGGGCGCCATGGTTCAGCCAGTGCACGGCTCGTTCGTTGTCGATCTTGATGAGCGATGGATCCTGGCGCGGGTCGTAGGTGCCGACGATCTCGATGAACCGGCCGTTTCGCGGCGACCGCGAGTCGGCCGCCACCACGCGGTATGTCGGTTGCTTCTTCTTACCCATCCGCATCAGGCGGAGCTTCACGGCCACGAGTGTGGCTCCTCTCGTCTTCTACTCGCTGCGTCTGACAGCGCTACAGCGCGGTCGGATCGTCCGACTCGCACACGAACCGCACCAGTGTGCCTGGATTCGCGGCTACTTCAATCCCGGGAGGTCATCGAAGTCGCCGAGCGCAGCGAGATCGAAGCCCTCGTCGCCCAGGCCTGGGAGCGACAGACCGGCCTTCTGGGCCTTCTTGGGCGGCGTCACCCTCGAGGCCTTGCCCTTCTTCTTCGCCTTCTTCTTCAGCTTCTTCGTGCCCAGGCCGCCCATCCGCTTCATCATCTTCTGCATCTCCTTGAACTGCTTCAGCAGTTGGGAGACCTCGGAGGGCCGGGTGCCGCTCCCGGAGGCGATGCGCTGACGACGGCCACCGTCGATGATCTCGGGACGCTGTCGTTCGTCGGGTGTCATCGAATGGATGATGGCCTCGACCCGTGACACCTGCTTGTCGTCGATCTCGGTGTCCTTCACCTCCTTGGGCACACCGGGCATCATGCCGAGGAGGTTGTTGAGCGGACCCATCTTCTTCAGGGCCTGCATCTGCTCGAGGAAGTCCTCGAGCGTGAACTGGCCCTCGAGGATCTTGGCCGCGGCCGCCTCGGCCTGGTCCTCCTCGAAGACCTCCTCGGCCTTCTCGATGAGCGTGAGCATGTCGCCCATGCCGAGAATCCGGCCCGCGAGGCGATCGGGGTGGAACTGGTCGAAGTCGTCGAGCTTCTCGCCCGTGGAGGCGAACGCGATCGGACGGCCCACGACCTCCTTCACCGAGAGCGCCGCGCCGCCGCGGGCATCGCCGTCGAGCTTGGTGAGGATCACACCGTCGAGCTCGAGGGTGTGGTGGAACGACTCGGCGGTGGTGACAGCGTCCTGGCCGGTCATGGCGTCGATGACGAGGAACGTGTAATGGGGCTCGATGGCGTCGGAGACATCACGGATCTCGTCCATGAGCGCCTGGTCGATCGACAGGCGGCCGGCTGTGTCGACGATGATGACGTCGCGGCCGAGCCGGGTGGCCTCGCCGAGACAGTTGCGGGCCACGGTGACCGGCTCGCTCGGTTCGCTGAAGACCGGAACGTCGATCTGGCCGCCGAGCGTGCGGAGCTGTTCGACCGCGGCCGGACGCTGGAGGTCGGCCCCGACGAGCAGCGGATTCCGGCCCTGCTGTTTGAACCAGCGGGCGAGCTTGGCCGAGTTGGTTGTCTTGCCGGATCCCTGGAGGCCGGCCATGAGGATGACCGTCGGCGGCTTGGTCGCGAACTGGATGTCCATGGTCTCGCCGCCCAGGATGGCGATGAGCTCCTCGTGGACGAACTTGATCACCTGTTGCGCCGGGTTCAGGGCCTCGTGGAGCTCAGTGCCCTGGCAGCGCTCGCGGACACGTTCCTGGAAGTCCTTCACGACCGCGAAGTTCACGTCGGCTTCGAGCAGGGCCAGACGGATCTCGCGGAGCACCTCGTCGACATCGGCGTCGCGGAGCTTGCCGCGGCCGCGGAGCCGCTTGAAGATGCCGTCGAATCGATCGGAGAGAGTGTCGAACATCGCCAGACGAGGGTATCGGCGCCTTACCCGTCGTCGGCTGTCGATCCGTCGGCAGCCGAGCCCGATCGCAGCGGACCGCAGCACACCGCGGCCGCGAGAACGGCGGCGAGGACGGCCAGGACGAGCAGCTTCGGCCGGCGTAGGAGCCAACGCACCGTCCGGATCGGCAACATGATGATCGCACCCGGCAGGCCGAGGATGCGTCTGACGAGGCCGGGTCGAAGATCGTCGACGGTGACCACCTCCAACGCAGCAGCCCCGACGAGGTCGGCGTCGCTCAAGGCGGTCGGAAGATCGGTCATTCGCAACATCGTCGTCTCCGCTTCAGACGGTCTCGAACAGGGCCTCGACGAACTGGTCGGCGTCGAACTCGATGAGATCATGGGCGCCTTCGCCGAGACCGACAAGTTTTACCGGAATTCCGAGGTCGGACTGGATCGCCATCACGATGCCTCCCTTGGCCGACCCGTCCAGCTTGGTCAGCACGACACCCGTGACATCGACCGCCTCGGTGAACTGTCTGGCCTGGATGAGTCCGTTCTGGCCGGTCGTCGCGTCGAGCACCAAGAGCACCTCCGCAACCACACCCTCACCCTTCTCGGCGACACGCTTCACCTTGCGCAGCTCCTCCATGAGGTTCGACTTGGTGTGGAGGCGGCCGGCGGTGTCGGCCATCACGAGGTCGGCGCCGATGGCCGCCGCGTGGGCGATGCCGTCGAAGATCACAGAGCTGGGATCGGCCCCCTCGGCACCACGGACGATCTGCGCACCGCTGCGATCGGCCCACAGCTCGAGTTGTTCACCGGCGGCCGCCCGGAACGTGTCGCCGGCCGCCATCACGACCGTCCGGCCGGCTCCGACCTCTCTCGCGCCGAGCTTGCCGATGGTCGTCGTCTTGCCCACGCCGTTCACACCCACGAAGAGCCAGACGGCCGGTGAGCCGTTCGCGTCGAGCGACACATCGCGGCCACCGAGCTCGTCCTTCAGCCGCGACTTGACCATCTCGATCGCGACGGACGGATCGGTCACACCATCGACCCTGGCCTGCTCGCGGACGTCGTCGAGCACCCGCGTGGTGGTCTCGACTCCGAGATCGGCGAGGATGAGCGCCTCCTCCAGCTCGTCCCAGGTCTGCGCATCGACCGACCGCGACCGGATCGATCCCAGATACCCCGACAGCGCGGACCGGGCCTTTCCGAGGCGGGACACGAATGTCACGGGCGCCTCGAGGACCGCTTCCTCGACAGGAGCCGTGGCCTCGGGCTCGATCGCGACATCGACGTCGGCCGCCTCGGGCGGTGCGACGGCGGGCTCGCCCGCCGGCGCCTCGGGTGCACCGCGGCCCCGGCTGACGACGAAGCCGACCCCGGCAACGACCAGGACGGCAACGACGATGAGGATGACGATCAGAAGGTCCATGACGCTCGCAGCGTAACGGCGAAGCCCGTGCTCGCCAGCAGCGGTGCCGACCTACTCGCCGACGAGCGTGCCGAGCGTCACCTGGAGGGTCACACGTTCCTCGTTGCGTATGACCTCGAACGGGATTACCGAGCCCGGCGTCGTGAGCCTGACCTGGGCTGCGAGATCCTCCATCGACCCGATGGCGATGCCGTCGATCGCAACGATGAGATCGTCGACCTCGATGCCTGCGGCATCGGCGGGATCGCCGGGCTCGACCGCGACCACCTGGGCACCGGGGTCACCGATGACCGGATCCTGGCCCTGGATGCCGAGGTAGCCCGATTCGAGCGGATCGCCCGACACGATGCGATCGGCGATGAGCCTGGCCGTCTCGGCCGGGATGGCGAAGCCGACGCCGAGATTGCCGGCGGTCCCGTCGGTCTGGATGGCGGTGTTCATGCCGATGACCCGACCCTCGCGATCGGCGAGAGCGCCGCCCGAGTTGCCGGGATTGATCGGCGCGTCGGTCTGGATCATGGCCACGACGGTTCGCTGACCGTTGAGCTCGTTCGTGACGACACGGCCGGCAGCGGACACGACTCCG